>DASXUJ010000043.1 GCA_036504895.1 Syntrophorhabdaceae bacterium | reverse complement strand
CGCATGTATCGCCATTCATCCCTCCAAAAATGTGTTGAAAAGCCCCTGGTGAAGTTATAATATGACGCCATGAGAATTTTCTCAATACTCTTCGTATCTTTTCTCCTTTTGGCGTGCGCCCGGCCCCAGGAAGCGCCCGTTCCTCCAAAGGCCGCATCCGGCGAGGCGGTCGAGTCCCAGTACAAGAAAGAGATGGAGGAAATAAGGAAGAATCTTAAAGGAGATATTAAGATAAAGCTGAAGAGGGACGGCAAAGGAGCCTACGCCTGGGAGATCACGGGCAAGGATGCCCAGGAGGTCCTCAAGGCAAACGAAGCGTTAAGAAAACGGCTCGCCGACGCGCAGTAGGCCGCCGCCTTCCCTCGACCTTCTCCCCTTTTACCACTTTAAAATGGAGCATCTTTGCATTAGAATATTATATGCCCTTGATGCGATACTTAAAAAAGGATAAAAGATGAAATACGAATATACGGTAAAAGTTTATACATCCCAGGGTCTGGAAGAAAAAGGCGTGGTTACTCATCCCCACAAGAACATTATGTACGCCTGCAAGCCCGAGGGGACGTGTGAGGTTCATGATATCGGCATGGAGCAGATGGAAAACCTTTCCGGATTGTTTAATGAGATGGGAGAAGACGGGTGGGAGCTCATCCAGCTCGTCTTTCACAGGTCCGGGATCGTCAGTTTCTGGAAACGAGGCGTAGCAGAGTGAGTAAGTCGTCTCTGTATTAAACATAAGGGGGTGCCGGGTATGGCGATTATACAATGGAAGCCTCTGTGGGACACAAGGTTTCCATCCCTAAGGGATGAAATGGACAAGATGTTCGAGGACTTCTTCGAAAAAGTGAGTTTCCCTTCCACCCGTTCGGATTCCTGGGCTCCTGCCCTCGATGTCTCGGAGACGGCAAACGACGTGATCGTGGCCGTAGATATTCCGGGGGTCGACCCCAAGGAGATCGAAATCTCGATCATGGAGGATATCCTCAGTATTAAAGGGCAGCGGAAGAAGGGAGAAGATATGACGGACGAGGTATGTTTCAGGTCCGAGAGGCGTTTCGGCCTCTTCCAAAGGACAGTCCAGCTTCCTTCCGACGTAACCGCCGACAATGCGAAGGCAACCTATGTGGACGGGGTGCTCAGGATCGTGGTGCCTAAGACGCAGAAGTCGGCGCCCAAAGAGATCAAGGTGAGTATCCAGTAACGAATGGATCGGGCACATGGGATCGAAGAGACATTCCCTCGCGCCCCCCATGGGAGAGCGCCTCATCACGTATTTACAAAAAGCCCTTTAAGTGCTTACAATAAAGGAGCCCTTGTGATTGGGCAGGAGGAGGAGAAGGGATGAGAGAGAAAGTAGAAGAATCAATAAAGAAAATAAGACCTTTTCTGCAGCGTGATGGGGGAGACATCGAGCTTGTCGACGTGGTCGACGGCGTCGTGAAGGTGCGTCTCAAAGGGGCATGCGGCAGTTGCCCCATGAGCGCCATGACCCTTAAAATGGGCGTGGAGAAGACACTGAAGACCGATATTCCCGAGATAAAAGAGGTCGTGGCGGTCTGATCCGCATTTCCGGCCGCGTAAAAACACCTTTTCGGGAAAAGTATAAGGAGGCATCCTATGGCATGTGGAACAAAAAGCGGCGGCTGCGGAACCAAAAAAACCGCCACCAAAAAGACTGAAGAACCGAAGAAAGAGAAAAAGACAAAAAAGTAGCAAAACGGGGGGAGCACATCCCCCCGTTTTTTTGTGCCCCAATGCGTGTGAAGCGAAAAAGAGGAAAATCGGAAAAGGTGTAATCGGAAAACGGAAATACGGGTGATGAAAAGCCTGTAAGGCGTTTAGAGTGTCAAACAAACGAGAAACTAAGCGACGTGAGTGGGTTTAGATATGGAATACAACCGATTCACGTCTGTTGCGCGTGAATACAACGAACGATAAAGGAGAAACCTCCCCGCGCGTTTAGCTCGCAAAGCGAGCGCGAGGGGGAGGCTCCACGGGCTTTGCCCGCGGAGGGGGCGACGTGAGTCCCACTGATAGCGTGCCCTACTGACATATATATGAAAGAGCTTGATCTTGCCGTATCCCTTCTTCAGCAGTTCATCCGTATAAATACCACGAATCCTCCCGGCAACGAGGAGGAGGCGATCCTGTTCCTCGAGGCCCTCCTCAAAGAAGCGGGAATCGATTCGCAGATTTATGAGGCCGCGGCGAAACGGGCGAACCTCCTTGCCCGGATTCCGGGAAAGCAAAAGGGAAAACCCATCATACTCCTCTCCCATGTAGATGTGGTCGCTGCCCATGAAGACGAGTGGGAGGTCGATCCCTTTGGCGGTGTCCTGAAAGACGGGTACATCTACGGCAGGGGCGCCATAGACATGAAATCCCAGACAATTTGCCAGCTCCTCGCATTCATGGCGCTGCGCAAGGAGGGGATTACTCCCGAGCGTGACATCCTGTTTCTCGCTACAGGAGACGAGGAAGTGGGCGGCAAGTTCGGGGCCGAGGACATCATCGAAAAGGCGCCTGAGCTGAAGACAGCCTCTTTCGTCCTCAGCGAAGGGGGGTGGATCACCGAGGAAGCCGGGGTGCTCCACGCCCAGATCTCCGTGGCGGAAAAGAGCCTGGCCCAGTTTTTTATCAGGGCCGACGGGATTGGGGGACATGGGTCCATGCCGCGTAAAGAGAATGCGAACGAAAAGATCATCGAGGCTGCCCGCTCGATCTGCGCCTTTAAGTGGCCCTTTAAAGAGACCAGGATCGTGAAGGCTTATATGGACGGCATTTTCAAAGGGCGGAAGGGAAAGGGGTTTACCTACCGCACCCTGAAAGATGCCCTCTCGCAGGAAGGGTTCAGGAGATTCGCGGAGGACAATCCCGTCTATAACTCGCTCCTTCGCAATACGATCGCCCTTACCGTGCTCAGGGGCGGTGAAAAGGTCAACGTCATACCGAGCGAGTCGAGCGCCTATTTCGATGCACGCCTGCTCCCGGGCGAGAATTATGCCCGGTTCATGAAAAAAGTGGTGAGCCTTGCAGGCAGGAAGGTCCAGGTGGTCCCCATCAGCGGCGGAGACGCGGAGCCCGTACCCTCGGGATACGATACCCCTTATTTCAAGGCAATCGCGAAGGTCATGAAATCCGTCAAGACACCGGTCCCCCTCTTGCCTTTCATTACCACGGGAGCCACCGACCTCCGCTATTTCAGGCGGTTCGGCGCCATGGCCTACGGATTTTTCCCGGTCACCCTTCCGGAGGAAGAGCTTTTCAGGATGCACGGGGTGAACGAGAGACTCTCAATTACCTGTCTGGAAGAGGGACTGATCGGCATGAAGGCGATCGTAAAAGAGCTCAGTACCCTGGCCTGACCTCCTCCACGGGGAAGGCTTTCCATTTTTATCTGTTCTGTATACAAAAAGTAGCGGGGAAAGAGGGGCCCCTCTCCGGCCTGAAACACGCAAACCTCTTGACAAGTTCTTCATTTCAAGGGAAAATAAAAAGTGAATAAATTAACAAGCCGTCGTATGTTTTGTTCCGGAAAACAGGGCATTGGAATCTAAACATGGGCAAAAAAATGCTAAGGAGGTGGATTGTTGTTTTTCACAAAAACTAAGGCGTTACGCCACATGGGGGTTTTATGAAAGAGATAATGCAGGGCAACAGCGCAATTGCACGAGGTGCATGGGAGGCCGGGGTAACGGTCGCGGCAGCATATCCCGGAACACCCAGCAGTGAGATTCTGAAGGAAATAGCAGACAATTATCCGGAGATTTACGCGGAGTGGGCCCCGAACGAGAAAGTGGCCGTGGAAGTGGCAAGCGGCGCCGCGATCGCGGGCGCACGGTGCATGGCATCCATGAAGCACGTGGGCATGAACGTGGCGGCAGACCCCTTCATGACCCTGGCTTACACGGGCGTAAAGGGCGGCATGGTCATCATCGTTGCCGATGATCCCAACGTGCACAGCTCCCAGAACGAGCAGGACAGCCGGAACTGGGCGCGCTTCGCCAAGGTTCCCATGCTCGAGCCTGCCGATGCCCAGGAATGTAAAGATTTCGTGAAAGTCGGGTATGATATCAGCGAGAACTTCGACACGCCGGTTCTGCTCAGAACGGAGACGAGGGTAGCCCACTCGGATTCTCCCGTCTCCCTGGAAGACAGGGTAGAATCGAAGATTCCTTTGAACCTCGACCCCAAAGAAGCGACGAAATACGTTATGGTCCCGGGAAACGTGCGGGTGAGGCGTCAGTTTATCGAAGAGAGAATGAGAAAACTGGAAGCCTATGCGGATGAGTTCAAGTATAACAAGATGGAGATCAACGATCCGAGTATAGGGGTCATCACGAGCGGCGTCTCCTACCTCTATACGAAGGACGTGTTCCCGAACTATTCCTACCTGAAGCTCGGCATGGTCTGGCCCCTTCCGAAGAAGATGATCGCCGACTTCTTCAAGAAAGTGAAAAAAGTCATCGTGGTCGAAGAGCTCGATCCTTTCCTCGAGACGGAGATCAGGGCCATGGGCTATAAGCTGTTCCACGGCAAAGACGTAATCCCCAATATGTTCGAGCTGACCCCGGAGATCGTGGAAAAATCCCTCATGGGCAAGAAGTACAAAGCCCCCAAGATCAGGGTAAAACCGGAAGACCTCCCGAGAAGGCCGCCGAACATGTGCGCGGGCTGCTCCCACAGGCCGATGTTCTATGCCCTCAAGAAGCTGGGCGCCTTCGTATTCGGCGATATCGGCTGTTATACCCTCGCTGCCGCTCCTCCCCTTCAGGCCCTTCATACCACGGTCTGTATGGGCGCGGGCATCGGTGAGGCCCACGGCGCATTAAAGGCCATGGGCGACGCGGGTCTCGGCAAGGTAGTGGCGGTCCTCGGCGACTCCACCTTCCTCCACTCAGGAATCACGGGGCTCATGGACGCGGTCTACAACAAAGGCACCTCCACGACTATCGTCCTGGACAACAGGATCACCGGCATGACCGGACACCAGGAGCATGCGGGCACAGGTTTCACGGTCCGCGAAGAACCGGCGAACATGATCGATTACGAGACCCTGGGCAAGGCGCTGGGCGTAAAGAACATCAGAAAGATCGATCCTTACAACATCAAAGAAACGATGAAAACGGTCAAGGAAGAGATGGACAGGCCCGAAGCCTCTCTCATTCTCTGCACGGACTCTCCCTGCATCATGCTGAAGAGGGAGAAGAGGAAATTCCCTGCCCCCGTGTACGTAGTTAATATGGACAAATGCCGGGGCTGCAAAGTCTGTCTCGAGATCGGCTGCCCTGCCATAAGCTGGCAGGCAGGCGAGGGCATGACGACGGACGGCCATAAGAGGAAAGGGACCGTATTCATCAATAAAGACCAGTGCGTGGGCTGCGAG
>DASXUJ010000042.1 GCA_036504895.1 Syntrophorhabdaceae bacterium | reverse complement strand
CCATAAAAAATATATTGGGGCCGGAATTCACCATGCGCTATAACCAATACCGGGCCGCCCAGATCTTCGGGAGCGCTGCGCCGGGATACAGTTCCGGCCAGGCCATGAAGGCCCTTGAAGAGACCTTCGCCCAGACCATGCCCCGAGAGATGGGATTTGATTACCAGGGCATGTCGTACCAGGAGAAAAAGGCCCAGGAGGGCATTCCGGCGTCGGCTATCTTCGCCTTCTCCCTGTTCTGCGTCTTCCTCATCCTTGCGGCGCAGTACGAGAGTTGGTCATTGCCTTTTTCCGTGCTCCTCGGCACTCCTATAGCGGTCATGGGCGCTTTCCTCGGCCTCCTCGTCCGAGGTCAGGAGAACAACGTATATGCCCAGATCGGTCTCGTGATGCTAATCGGGCTCGCGGCGAAAAACGCCATTCTCATCGTGGAATTCGCAAAAACGGAATATGAGAAAGGAACGGCCCTTGTGGAGGCGGCCCTCTACGGCGCAAGGCTGCGGTTGAGGCCTATCCTGATGACATCTTTTGCCTTTATCCTCGGATGTATCCCCCTGGCAACGGCAAGCGGTGCGGGAGCGCTGTCGCGCCAGGTAATGGGCACGGCGGTAATAGGCGGAATGCTGGCGGCCACCGCAATAGCCATCTTCCTTATTCCGGTGACTTTTTATGTAGTGGAGAAGCTCTCCCATCGCGTCGGCAAGGCACAACCACCGGGAACGGGGAGTACGGAGAAAGAGGGAGGAGACCATGCGTAAGTTCGTCCTGATGGTGATGTGTATAGTGTTACTCGGCGGCTGCGCCATGGGCCCCGACTACCGACGCCCTTCGGTGGACGTTCCCTCTGCATGGCGCCTCGATGAGAAGGACGCCAGGGACCTCGTCGATACCCTTTGGTGGGAACAATTTAATGATCCGGTGCTGGACGATCTTATCACGACGGCATTGAAACAAAATTATGATCTGAAGATCGCCGCCGCCAGAGTGGAAGAATTCGTGGGTCATTACTGGGTAACCCGTTCGGGTCTTTTCCCCCAGATCGGCGCCACCGGACAGGGGGGCAGGCAGCGCACCACTCAAAACAGCTCAATGGGCGTAACCCCCTTCAATCCTTCTACGATGTACCAGGCCGGCTTCACAGGATCATGGGAGATCGATATCTGGGGACGCCTGAGGAGGGCCACCGAGGCGGCAAGGGCGAATATCCTGAGCACAGAAGAGGCGAGGCAAGGCGTGGTCCTCACCCTGGTGAGCAATGTTGCGAATGGATACGTGAACCTGCGGGACCTGGACAAGCAACTGGAGATTGCCGAGCGCACCGCCGCCAGCCGCCGCGAATCATTGAGGCTCTTTACCCTTCAGTTCCAAAACGGTCTCATCTCAAGACTTCAGCTTGCCCAGGTAAAATCGGAGTACGAGCAGGCGATGGCCACAATACCGGCCCTGCGCAAGCAGATTACCTTTCAGGAAAACGGCATTTCCGTTCTCCTCGGGAATAATCCCGGTCCCATCGCAAGAGGGAAAAGCGTCGACGACCTCATCCTGCCGGAGGTTCCCTCAGGGCTTCCCTCCGACCTCCTGACGCGTCGTCCCGATATTCGTCAGGCCGAGCAGGGCCTGATCGCGTCGAACGCCTTGATAGGAGCGGCGCGGGCCTTATACTTCCCGACCATATCCCTCACCGGCTTGTTGGGCTGGCAGAGCACACAGCTTTCAAACCTTTTCTCCGGATCTTCCCAGACATGGAACTGGGCCGGCACTTTTACCGCCCCCATCTTTACGGGTGGCAACATCACCGGGCAGGTAATGGTGAGCGAAGCCCAGCAGCAACAGGCCCTCTTCCAATATAGGAAGACGATCCAGAACGCATTCCAGGACGTGAACGACTCTCTCGAGGACCAGAAGCAGACGAAAGAGCAGCTTATTGTCCTGGGAAGGCAGGTCGATGCCTTAAAGGATTATGCGCGGACGGCGAGGAGAAGGTACGACAACGGGTACACCAGTTACATCGAAGTACTCGATGCGGAAAGGAGCCTTTTCAACGCCGAGCTGCAGTACGCCCAGACTCAGGGCACCCTGTTTCAGGCTCTCGTGAACCTTTACAAGGCGATGGGCGGAGGATGGGTCGCCAAAGGGTCGCTCATGACGGCCCCCGATGCGTCCGGTTATTGATCCTTACCCAGGGGCCTGTCGGGTTGGTCTGCGCCTTCGCCGAGCACACGCCTTATCATGGACGCCGTTTCCTGCCGCGTAAGAGGCTTCATGGCCAATTCCCTTATCCCCATGGCATGTGCCCTTTCCTCGGAAAGGGCATCGCTGAAGCCCGTACAAAGAACGATGGGCACCCGCGGTCTGATGCGGAGAAATTCCTTCGCAAGCTCCGCGCCTGTGATGTGAGGCATAACCTGGTCCATAATTATAAGATCGAAATGTTCCGGATTTTCTGAAAAAATTCTGAGAGCCTCTCTACTGTCCGCTGTGGCGGCCACTTTATAACCGAGACTCTCGAGAAGGGTTCGGCTCATTTCGACTAAAAGCTCCTCATCATCCACAAAGAGAATCCTCTCTTTTCCGACGGGGGCTGAAGCATCGGGTGAGTCGCCCTCCCGGGCCTCTTTGGAATCTCCGAGAGGGAAGTAAACCCTGAAGATCGAGCCTTTGCCGGATTCACTGAAGATAGTGATTGCGCCCTTGTGAGCCTTGACGATGCCGTATACCACCGCGAGCCCCATCCCTATCCCCTCGCCTGCAGGTTTTGTAGTAAAGAAGGGATCGAAGATCCTCTCCTGCACCTCCTTTGTCATACCCGTGCCTTCATCGCAGACAGTGAGTACTACATATTTACCCGGATTCAACTGGGGCTGGGGAAAGGGGTCTTGGGGATCGATCACGGCATCCGTCACCGATATATCTATTGCTCCCCCTTTCTCTTTCATGGCATGGGCCGCGTTGGTGCCAAGGTTCAGGATTACCTGCTGAATCTGAGATGGATCGGCACGGATCACGTCAGACTTTGCATTCACGCAGAGCTCCATCCGAACGGTCACGGGAAGGGTTGCCCCGAGCAGCTTCACCGTTTCCTCCACGAGAGCCCCCAAATGGACCGGCTCCTGCCGTTGGGGGGTCTTTCTACTGAATGTGAGAATCTGGCGGACCAGGTCCCTTCCGCGGATACCCGACGAATGAATGAGGTCGACATACCTTTTTGCGGGGTTCCCTTCTTTCAAATCCTTCAGCGCCCTCTCGGAGAACCCGATGATTGCGGCAAGAATATTGTTGAAGTCATGCGCTATTCCGCCTGCAAGGGTACCGATCGCCTGCATCTTGCGGACCTGCTGGAGTTCCTCTTCGCTTTGCTTGCGCTCCGTCACATCCCGCACATATGCCAGGGTCGTCGGTTCGCCCTGGTACATTACCCAGGTGGAAGAGACCTCCACGTCGAGGGTGCTCCCATCCTTCCGGACCCCTTTGAATTCATATCTTGAAGGAACAGGCTCTCCCCTTTGCCTGCGCCTGTTCATTTCCATTACCTTCTCGCGGTCATCGGGATGGACGGAGACAAAGACGTTTTTGCCGAGTACCTCTTCCTGGTCATCATAGCCGAACATCTCCAAAAACTTTTGGTTCACGTATACGTGCCGGTCCCCCTTCACAATTGCAACCCCGTCATTGGAATGCTCGATGGCGATCCGGTAGCGCTCCTCAGATTCCTTGAGCGCCTCCTCGGCCTGCTTCAGGCCCGACTGCGACTTCTCCAACTCCTTGATAATGCCGTTCAGGCGGGAAAGTTCGTCAAGCAGGTCAGTCTTGCTTCTGGCTTTGGCGTTCCTCATTGCGGCCTCATGGGTCAGTATACAATTTTTCGGGAGTATTTGCTTCCCGACGCATCCGGAAAAGGGTGCCGGCCTCGGAAATACAGGTTCCGGAGAGGAGAAGGAAGGCAATTATGATTGCACCCTTTTTTGCCGGTAAAATCGTGGCGGAAAAAAAATGAAGGTCAGGATCACGATTATGGCGAATCCGATGTGGGCAAGAACGAACATCCAGGAGGGCAAATTATAGTAGATCACCCCATTTACGATGCGGGCGATGAAGGAGACAACCTCCTCGGTTCTTTCCCCTCCCATTTCTCTTAAGCGGTATTCCCCTATCGTGAGCGGGCAAGACATCCCCACGGCAGCCTCGATGCCCACGAGTCCCACTGCCCCAAGGTGGGTGAGGCGAAATGCGGGGTTCCTTACCCACTCCCATCCGGCCATCGCTCCGATGAGAATAGCCGCCTGGCCCCCGGTTGCAAAAATTACGTATATCAGGTGGAAGCCCGCGATAATGTCGGCAAGAGTTCGGTAAAAGAGGAAGGTTTTCATTGTGTCACCCAAGAGAAAATAACCATCTCTGTCGTTAATTCAAGAACAATACCGGCTTCAAAAAAGGCTGCACCCTCTTAACATGGCGATTTATATGTTGCATATTAAGAATAGACCGCAGAAGGAGGGAGGGAGATGACCGATTTCAGCATAACATTCACACGCAAAGTTGAACTCGCAGGGGATATGACAATATTCTATTTTGAAAAACCTGAAGGGTACGCTTTCAAAGCGGGGCAATGGTGCTTCCTTACCGTACCCGAGACCGGATATCAGGACGAGCGCGGATTACGCCGCCCCTTCAGTATTGCATCTTCTCCTTTGGAGCAAGACCTTATTTTCGCAACAAAACTGAGTGGAAGCGCGATGAAAAAGACAATGGCCGGATTAGAGCCGGGCGCCACCGTCTCGCTCGGCAGCCCGATGGGGCTCCTCTTTCTTCCGGCCGGCGTCGAGACGCCTCTGATCTTTTTGGCGGGGGGAGTGGGGATCACGCCTTTCAGATCAATGATCAGGTACGTAGCCGATGCCCCCACAGAACATACTATCACATTATTTTATTCGAGCAGGACGCCCGAGGAAACACCGTTTCTGGATGAACTGCTCACGATTTCAAAATCGACCCCAAGGATCACGACGGCAATAACTATGACAAGGGCCACGGAAGGGTCCCATTGGGACGGTCTCACGGGCAGGCTCAACCCCAACATGATCAAAATGCACTGTAATGCCTGGGAAAGGGCGAGATATTTTATAGTGGGACCGACCAACATGGCCGAGGCTATGACACGGACCCTCGAGGAATTGGGGATCGGCCGCGACAGAATAACCCTTGAGCTTTTCGCCGGCTCTTGAGAACTCGCCGGGAATACATATATAGGAGGGCTTATGGAAGAACAAAAAAAGCAGCTGATGTGCAACGATTGCGGGTGCAGGTTTGAAGCCGGTACCGGGAAGGAACCCCCGGAAAAAGAAGTGAAACCCCAGGCGCCGCCTCCACCTTCCGTTCAGTGCCCTGAATGTAAGAGCATGAACGTGACCACGGCCTGATGAAAGAGTATCTTTCAACGACAGCTGTGGCGGTCGCCCGTTCTGCATAAATTATCCTTGAAAATCTTCGGGGATTGGTGGAAACTGAAGACAAAAGGTTAAAGCCCCCGGAGAAAAAGGACGATCTATCTCCGGAGTGCCAAACCCGAAGGAGATTTTTGTGCAGAAAGATGTGCTGAAACATATACTCGATGCCATGCCCTTTCCCGTGGTTTTCGTCGACACCGACCACATGATCAGATTCATGAACAGAAGGGCCGAATACCATTACTACCAGGAGCGGGGCTTCAGGAACCTTATCGGAACATCGATCTTTGAATGTCACAATGATACGAGCAAAGAGCGGATTCTCCAAATCGTGGAAAAACTCAGGAACCATGGCAGAGAACTATTGCTCGCGGTAAATGAGAAAAACGAGAGGGTGTACGTGACGCCCGTTCGGGACGGCAAGGGTGAATTTATCGGCTATTTTGAGAGATTCGAAGGGAATTATCAGCGATAGGTCGGTTCGATTATTCCTTTCCAGGATTTCTATTCCTTCCTTTCTACTACTTTCCTTCGGATCATTTGGAACGGGACCGATCAGCCCCCTGCGGCTGATCGTCGTCACCTTCCAGGGAACGTTTATACCCGTCCAGCAGTGCCTTTTCACTTACTCCTCTGCGCGTAAAAGGCCGTCTCACATCGGGGTCCCCCCAGACGGTTACCGCATCCGTGATCAATCTCTTTAATTTATCCATAATGTTCATTCTCGAGAAGTCTCCTTGTTGCCCCCGATCTACGGTGCTGTGGATTATTTATGAATGGCCCACATCCGCCCTCGCACCGCAGTCGGTTCCGCTTTATCTATCATACTATACTCCGGACACGCAATCCAGCGTCCCTCCCTTTGCGGACCGGATATTTACTTTTTCTGGACAATGAAGGCTATAGGTGGTAAGTTTCGGTGGACCGGTTTCGAAAGCCGGACGGCGACGGAGTGATCGCCAGGATTTCTTGTCTTTTCAGTTCAATTAATGGAGTGAAATATGATTATCAGGAACGAAACCGCTTCGGATATTGAAGCCATATATGAGGTCACGAAATCGGCTTTTGAGCACCATCCAATCAGCAATCAGACGGAACAGTTCATCGTTGATGCATTACGAAGAGCTGATGCACTCATCCTTTCACTGGTCGCCGAAATGGATGGGCGGGTAGTCGGTCATATCGCTTTCTCGCCTGTAATGATCTCCGATGGTAGTGCCGGCTGGTATGGTCTCGGTCCCGTCTCCGTGTTGCCTGAATTCCAGATGCAAGGTATAGGTAAATCCCTCATTTATCAGGGCCTTTCTTCAATCAGGTCTTTGGGCGCAAAGGGCTGCGTTCTTGCAGGCGACCCGGCCTTTTATGAACGCTTCGGTTTCAGAAATATGCCTGACCTGATACTGGAAGGCATACCACAGGAGTATTTTCTTGCCCTGCCCTTCGATGAGGATCACCCACGGGGAACAGTTGGATTCCATCAGGGTTTTTCCGCCCGCGGGTAACCATTCAGTAAACCGCGATGTATTGTGGATCTGACGGAGGGTTAAGGTCTGTCGTTTTGCATTTTGGACCGTTTTTGTGTAGCATTTATAATGTTCGCACCAGTTACAGGTCCGGCCCATGACAGTGCAGTCCTGAAAATAGAAAATCTGACGAAAGAATATGGTTCCTTAAAGGCAGTGGATCGTATTTCCTTTTCCGTAAATCCCGGTGAGATTGTCGGCCTCTTGGGTCCCAACGGCGCGGGCAAGACTACGACCATCAACATGATTCTCGGCATCCTCAAACCTTCCGGAGGGACTATAGAGGTACTGGGAAAGGATATTGGCACGTGCAGATCAGAAGTGAGCGAGAGCATCAATTTCGCCGCGGTCTATGCTCATATGCCCGCAAATCTTACGGTATGGCAAAATCTTTACGTTTTCGGCCTTCTTTATGAAGTAAAGGACCTGAGAAAAAGAATAGAAGGACTTCTCGAAGAATTTAACCTTAAGCAATTTACCCGTACCCGGGCAGGGCTCCTCTCTTCGGGGGAGCTCAGCCGGTTGAATTTGGCTAAATCGGTGATAAACAATCCCCGGTTGCTGCTTTTAGATGAGCCCACCGCCAGTCTCGATCCTAGTGTCTCAAGGACAATACGGGATAATATAAAGGATTATGTGACCCGTACTTGCGCCGCAATACTCTGGACTTCTCACAACATGGCTGAAATAGAAGCGGTATGTGACAGGGTCTTTTTTCTTTCCCGCGGCAGAATTCTTCTCATGGGTGATCCAAAGACGCTCCCCGCAGAGCACGGGAGAAAGGACCTGGAGGAGCTTTTTATCGCCGTTGCCCGGGAGCCGCTGAACCTGCAGGACCATCATCAATGAGCCTTCTCAGGATATACGCAATCTTCGTACGCCAATTCTTCCTGCTCAAGAGCAATCCAACCCGGCTTGTCAGCATTTTTCTCTGGCTTGTGATCGATATCCTGCAGTGGGGCTTTATCAGCAAATATCTCGACACCTTCGGCAATGTGACTTTCAATTTTATTAACGTGATCCTCGGTGCAATCCTCCTGTGGGAATTCATGAGCCGAATTCAGCAGGGGATACTCATGGCGTTCCTGG
>DASXUJ010000041.1 GCA_036504895.1 Syntrophorhabdaceae bacterium | reverse complement strand
AGAGATCGTTGACGCCTACACGAGAGTTTTCCAGATGGCGGGCCTCAGCCTGCAGTTCCTTGATGTAGATGTCTTCGGCATCACGAACCTTATCGAGCAGATTTACAACCCGAGGGACATTTCCGTGGTCGCGGTCGATATAGGGGCCTTCATTACCAATATTGCCATAATGAAAGACGACACCCTCGAATTTACGCGGGAAGTCCTGGTGGGCGGGAGCCAGCTTACCCATCAGATAATGAAGCTGACGGGATGCTCCCACAGGGAAGCCGAAGAGGCCAAAAAGACCGGAAGCGAGGATATAGGGGCGCTCTGTGACACTTTTGTTTCGAACATCTCGGCGGAGATAAACAAGACCGTCAACTTCTATGCCTCCACGAGACCCATGGAGAGAATAGGGAAGATATTTCTCACAGGAGGCTCGTCCCGGATTAAAGGACTTTCCGATTCGGTGGAAGCTAATACGGGGATAGAGGTGGAATTTTTGAACCCCTTCCTTTTTTTAAATGACAGCCCGGACGGTGGGATGGAGAAGAGGGACCTCGAGGAGGTTATTGCCGTCGCCCTTTACCTCTCTTCAAGAATTGTGGATATGTCCCTATGATAAAGATAAACCTCCTTCCAAGGAAGCCGAAAAAAGGGACCCTGAAATACAAAGTTATCATCTCTATATTGGTAACCCTCATAAACGGCCTCGCATTGGGGGGGCTATTTTATTCCAACATGCGGCAGATCGAAAATTACAAGGTCATGAGCGCTTCGGTGAAAAGGGAAAAGGCGAACCTCGAACCCATATACGCAGAATACCTCAACCTGGAAAAAGGAAAGAAAGACACGGAGAGAAGGATAAAGGCGATCGGGAACCTGAAAGAGGGCAGGGCGCTTGCAGCAAGGACGCTCTATGACCTCACGGCGGTCGTGAGAGAAAGCCTCTGGCTGAAAAGTTTCCGTAAGACCCAGAACCGTTTCGAGCTCGAAGGACGCTCCCTTGAAAACGAATCCATTTCAAACTTCATGGAAAGTCTCTCCCGAATCCCCTATATGACCAATGTAGAGTTGAAGAATGTGGAGGATGTGACTGACGAGGGGATCGTGGTCAAAAAATTTCTGATACAAGGTAATATCGGCCTATGAAAATGGATTTAGGGCTTGAAGCGCTGGGCAGGAAGATCGGAAATGTTGCGGCTACCTACCAACTCGTGATCGTGATCGCTCTCAATCTTGCGATTTTCGGCGTAGTCTTCTTTCTGACTATACGACCCCAATTCGAGGAAAAACAAAAAGTGGCGACCCAGTATCAGGAGGCAAAAAGAGATCTCGACAGGATGATAGAGATAAAAAATAATATGCCCCGCTACCGCAGTGAATTCGTCAAGCTGAGAGAACAGCTCGACGGCATACTGAGACAGCTTCCTGAGACAAAAGATATCCCTAATCTCCTGAGAAGCGTCTCCGCGGTTGGAACCGAGAGCAAGGTCAAGGTTACCTATTTTGAGCCCGGGACGGTTCAGAACAAAGAGTTTTACGGGGAATTTCCTTTTAAGATCAGATATAACGGACCATTTCATAATATAGGCTATTTTTTTGACGGCATACGGAAAGCGGACCGTATGATCGATATCACCGATTTTTCACTTGCCGCCAAAGGCCCCGCGAACAAGATCGTCCTGGAGGGGGAATGCACCGCAAAATCCTATATCTATACAGGCCAGCCACCAAAGGGAAAGTGAGAGGAGCCCCTATGAAAGGAACCTCCCTGGTTATTCGATGCATTGTAATCGCCCTGATGCTGCTGATGGTCACCACCGGCCTCTCCTATTCGGTTGAACAAAAGGGGCCTGCCCCGCAGGGGGTCAACATATCCGATTTCTCCTATTCTTCTGAAAACAGGAGAAATCCTTTTGAGCCCGTGAACCTGCTCAGGGCAAAGCAGAAAAGGGACGGAGGAGAGGCGAAATCCGGGTATGAGCTCGAGGAGCTGAGATTTGTGGGCGAAGTCAAATCGGATAATAAACGGTTCGCCATGATGGAAGATATGCAGGGCAAGGGGATAATGTTGAAAAAGGGCGATTTTCTGAACAAGAACCTCTGGGTACTCGATATTCCGCCGGGCAAGGTTATTCTGGGCTACAAGCTAAAAGGGGAGATCAAGAAGATTGATATCGATCTCCCGAAGAAATAGAGGGTGACGCATGCATAAGCAAATAGTTGCATTATCGATCCTGCTCCTCCTGTCGGCGCCGCTGGTTTCGGAGGGGCAAACCATGAAAAAGGTTACTCCCAAGGTCTCCTTCGATTTTATGGATGCCGATGTGAGAAACGTGCTGAGGGCCCTCTCCGACATATCGGGCCGCAATATGATTATCGCCGACGACGTGAAGGCCAAGGTGACAGTCAAGCTCGAGAACGTCTCGTGGGACGAGGCCATGGATATAATCGTCAAAAATCACGACCTCGCCATGCTCGAAGAGGGAAAAATCATCAGGATTATGACGTCGAAGAAATTTTTCGAGGAGAAGGAGAAAGACAAGAAGGAAAAGCTTGCCGTCCTGACGGAAAAAGAGATGAGAGAGAAATTGGAGGACGGCTTTGTCACTGAGACCGTGTTTCTCAATTATGTCGACGCAATAGACGTGGAGAGGATGATACGTGGCATACCAACGCCCGGAACGGGCACCGTGGCAGTCCCTGCGGGCGGCGCGGGGGTGCGAAGCCTGCTTACGCCGAACGGATCGGTGACACTCGTGAAATGGACCAATGCATTGATTCTCAAGGACACGAGGGATAATGTGGACCAGCTCAAGAGAAGGATCAAAGAGCACGACATCAAGCCTTCGCAGGTGCAGATAGAGGCGAGAATCGTCCAGGCAAGCACCAGCGTCATCAAAGACCTGGGTGTGCAGTGGGGGGCGAGCTATTCGAGCAGGGTCCGCGGCCAGGATTATGTCCTGGGCGGCGGCAAGACGGCGACGACCTCGAATACTTATACCCCGACGATAGGCATGGTGGGACAGAGGGATGGATCTACATTCCCCTACAATGTCAATCTTCCTGCCGCCGTAGGCACGGGCTCCGGTGGGATTCTCGGGGTCTTCATCGGGAACGGCCGGGATAGCCTCAATCTCGATGTGCAGTTGAGCGCCCTGGAATCGGAAGGGAAGGTGAGGATTATCTCCCACCCCAAGGTGGTAACATCGGACGGCAAGGCAGCCAAGATCAATCAGGGAAAACAGATACCCTACCAGACGGTCTCGATGCAGGGCACTCAAACCCAATTCGCCGACGCCTATCTCGGTCTCGAGGTGACGCCCCAGGTAATACTGAGAGACGGGACTATAAGGCTTAAAGTGCGGACCACGAAGGACTCAGCGGATTTTACCAATCAGACGGTGGCGGGACCGACCATAGACAAGAGGGAGGCCATAACCGAGATAATCATCCGTGACGGTGAGACTGCCGTTATCGGAGGGATTTATGAGACTACCGAAAACATTAGTAATCAGGGTGTTCCCTTTCTGAGCAAAATACCCGTGATAAAATGGTTATTCAACAGGGATTTCAAGAGCATGGAAAAATCGGAGCTTCTCCTCTTCATCACCCCCATGATACTGAGAAATCTTTATTCCGAGGCCGATAAATGAAAATGAGAACCAAGGGGAGACATATGCGGAAGATTTGGGCGGTCCTGACGGCGCTTGTCCTGGCATGGGGGTTTTCCGGCTCCTGCCTTTCGGCGGATTATGCCACAGGACAGGTAACCTCGGCGATCCTGCTCCAGGAGAGGATCAATCTTACCGTTGCCGATAAAGCCATCACGAGCCTGGGTACGAGGGACGGACTCATAAAGGGTGATATTCTCGTGATCGCACCCACCCCGGATGTAGGCCTGGCTAACCCTATTGCCGAATGCGCCGTGATCTCTTTGGTAGATGAGGGATCGAGTGTATGCCAGATTATCAAAGCCCGGGTCGAAGTCCAAAGAGGTAATTTCGTTTCCATCGAGAAACTGAGAAGGGTGGATGAGAAGTTTTATCCCCTCCTTTACAATATGGTGGCCCGGACCGTAGATCCTTATCAACCGCACAAGAAAGTACACGTCTATATTCATGATATCTTCGACGAGCATAACAGTGTAACCGCCCTTTCCAAAAGAATACAAAAAGGACTTGAATCCACATTCTCTCAAAAGGCCAGGATCAGGCTGCACAAGGATATGGGCGTGAAAGACTTTATCTTCTATCCTTCGAGTTATCGTGACACGGCTATCACCCTTAACCAGGCCATGCTTCGGGCTGGAGTGGATGTGGTGATTTCAGGCACTTACGCACTGAAAAACGGAAGTCTCCACGTTACTCTCTATAGATTCGATCGTCTTTTCGGGGAAGAGGGCATGGCTTTCCGTTCGACACTCACCTCCCTGTCGGACCTTAGCGAGGCCGGCGAGATCGTGCAGCCCTTCAGGCCCATAGAGAAGAAAGAATATATCTCCGCCAAAGTAATCCTTAAAAGCCGGCAATACATCCCCGACAGGAATGAGATTGCAGATATCATTACTAATGAGGCCAATGGCGACGTCTTCAAAGTCAATGCCCTGAGGAGGACCGGATTCAATATCATAAGTCCGGTGGATGTGGCAATAAAGGTGGACAATGTAAAACTCAATTTAGGGGCAAAAGATGATATAATAATACCGGCGGTGGAAAAAGGGATTCATCGGGTGAGCGTCTCATTCCGCCGGGGTTATTTTGCAAACAATAGAAATTCCTTACTTTATTCTTCTACGAGAGACATAGAGAAGGAGGTAATGGTAAATATTGACAAAGATGGCGATTTATATGTGGAGGTCCATCTGAACCCGTCCCTTGAGAAGGAAAATATCGATTTCAGGATCTATAAACAGACAGAGAAGACTCGTCTGCTCCTCAAGGCCGTACACAGCCTGGAGTCCGGCAAGGCAATAGAATATTTCAAAGATTAGAGGGGTGCGTCACGGGATGGAATCGATCAGGCTGTCAGTATTTTTAGCTCGCTGTGGAATTGCCTCGCGGAGAAAGGCAGAGGATATTATTGCGAGAGGTCAAGTTAAAGTTAATAACATTGTGATATTAGAGCCTCAGCATCAAGTAATGCCTGAGAAAGATGTTGTAACATACGAAAAGCAAATCCTTAATGACAATACCGCTAAACTTTACATCGCTCTTTACAAGCCCGTAAAAGTACTTTCCGATCTGAAGTTTGATGACGACAGGGTGATTGCGAGAAATCTCCTGCCCATAGAGGGCCGGTTGTTTCCGGTGGGGAGGCTCGATTATCATTCCGAAGGGTTGATGCTCTTTACCAATGACGGGGAATTTGCGAATCATGTCGCCCACCCGAAGTTTCAGGTCGAAAAGGAATACCTCATCAAGATCAAAGGGTCCTTCGACAGGGAAAGTATGAAGCAGATGAAACAGGGCGTGCTCATTGACGGCTCCCTTCATAAGGTGGAGGACGTGGGCTACGTGAAAACTTCCCTTCAAAATAGCTGGTACCGCGTGGTAGTCAGAGAAGGCAAGAACCGGATGATCAGGAAGATCGGAGAGAAGCTGGGGCACCACGTCCTGAAGTTGAAACGGATCAGGATCGGAAACATTACTCTCGGAGATCTGAAGCCGGGAGAATATCGCTACCTTGAAGATTATGAAGTACGGGAAGTGAGAAAAACATTTTTGAGTTGACATGGCCCCGAGATAAGATTAGAGTAATTTCGGCTATGTTTAGCTCAAAAGTCACGATCCGGGTTATCGCGCTTACTTTCGCGGCAGTCTTTTTGGTCTCCTTTCTGACCGTGGAGACTTACCAGAGCCATGGCTATTCATGGCTTCGTTATCCCGGATTCTTAGAAGCAAATGCGGAGATCGCGGTCGCAGGAATCGACTGTGATCTCGCGCAACGAAGCGGTATTGAGCAGTATTGCGCTTTTCCTTACCCCTCTCCTTTTATTAGTCAGAACACGCTTTTCCTTCACATCTGTCGGGGACCCCCCTCACACGTATAACATAAGATATTCACCGTCTGCCGGACAGGTCTGCTTTGAATGTCTGTCGTGACCGGTCTTATAACTTATGATCATGTTCGGGTAACAGTCGTCGCCTTCGGCTATGGGACCGGCATGTCCGGCACCCGTTATTACTAAAGTCAAGAAAACCTGTAAAGGGCAGAAGCATGGCCCGGGGCCTCCTTAAAAGAGATGAAAATGAACAAGTTCAGGCAGGAAAGAATTATGAACCGCAGTGCCGCCAATAGGATTGTCATGATCATCCTTCTGCTCTCCGTGATGTGTGCAGGGAATGCAATGTCGGAAGAGATCACCATGGAAGATGGCCTGGCAATATTTTATCTAAATAATTATGACATCATCGTGAGCAAATATGAAGTAGATCGGGCATATGCCGATTTCGTGACCGCGAGGCTGAGGCCGAACCCCAATCTCACAATGGCCTATACCAACCTTGCCATGAGCAAGTGGCAGACGAACAGGTGGGACAATACACAGATGACGGTGCGGATCGATCAGTTAATAGAAACAGCAGGGAAGAGGGGACTCCGTACAAGCGTTGCGGGAGAGGCGCTCGAGGCTTCCAGGCTTACCCACAAGGACGTAATAAGGAACCTCCTCATAGGTTTTTATGGCATTTATTACAGCCTTCACCAGGACATGATCAACCTCCAGTTCGCCCGGGGCGAGTTAAGCCGGTACGACAGACTCCTCTCCGTGGCAGAAAAAAGGTTTAATGCAGGTTTTATCACGCTCATCGATTACACGAAACTCAAGATTGCGAGAATCGATCTCGAAAACAACGTGACCAACCTCACGACGCAATTGAATAATAATGTGGAATCCTTCAATTTCCTGCTCGGAGCACCGGTAAAATATACCCCAAAAAAGCAGGAGATGAAAGAGGAGTTCCGGGAATACCCGGTTGCGGAGCTTTTGGAGAGGGCATATGAGAACAGGTTTGATTACTTGTCCGCCCAAAAACAGCTCAAGGCAGCGGATTATTCATTATCACTTGCAAAGGCACAGAGATTCCCGGATGTGACCCTCGGGGGCGAATGGGATTCCACGGGAAACCCCGCCACAAACGGCATCGGGTTCGGTTTCAGCGTACCCCTTCCGATTTTTAACCGGTACCAGGGAGAGATACTTAAACGCAAGGCGGAATATAAACAGGGGGAGGTATTCATATCCCGGATAAAGGCCCGGATCGGGACAGAGCTTAACCAGGCCCTCAATACGTATAAATCCGGTGTAGTGGTCTTTACGTCCTATAAGACGAGGAAGGCCGAGATGGAAGATCTGCTCCGAAACACGGAAAAGGCTTTTTCTCTTGGGGGCATCACGGTTCTTGAACTGCTGGACACCCAAAAGACCTATCGCGACTTTATCACCAAATATAACCAGGCCCTCACACAGGCTGTTCTCAACAAAGACCTGCTTAAGGTCTATACAGGGGAAATTAAATAATGAAACGTACTCTCCTTTTAACCATTCTAATACTGCTGGTCCTTTCCTTCGGGGGGTGCAAAAAGGTCCCTTCCAAAACCACCGTGGAAGAAGAGGGCAGCCTCAAAACCTTCAAAGTCTCCACAAGCGGCGTCACCACCTACATTGAAGCCACCGGAAGCGTTCAGCCGGACCTCCAGGGATCGTCGAAAATCCTCCCCTATCTTTCCGGGACTGTTCACAAGATCTTCGTGAAACCGGGAGACAGGGTGGCAAAAGGCGACGCCCTGGCCACGGTATTATGTCCTGAAGTTACCGACACCTATTCCGCATATCTCAGCGCCCTTTCGCAGCTCACCCAGGCGGAGAGAATATATAATCTCAATAGCCAGCTTTTTGAGGTGGGGGCAGTCACCAAGAACGACCTTCTTAATAGTGAAGCAACAAAGAGGCAACTGACCGCGGTCCTCGACGGGATGCGGAGTAAACTCAGGATCTATGGTTACTCCATGGAGGGGGAGACGGCAATACGAAAGCCCGCCTCCGACACGGTGATCATCAAGGCGCCCATGAACGGTTACATTGCCGATGTGCAAACCCACGTAGGAGACAAGGTCGATGGTACGAGTCCCATCATGACTATCGCCGATCCTGAGAATATCCTCATTGTAGCAAATATTTATGATACGGATGTGCCAAAGGTCAAAAAGGGAAGCAAGGTGACTTTCTATACCGATGTCTTTCGCAACGTGCAATTCGAGGGGATCATCACTTACGTGAGCGACGTTTCCGATCAGGATGCCAAGACAGTGAAAACTTATATAAAATTGGTGGGAGGCAAAGAATATTTCAAGCAGAACATGTTCCTTAAGCTGATGATCGAGCATGAAAAGAAGCTCCTTCCCATGATACCCCAGTCCGCCATGATCTATCGGGAGGGCAAGTTCTATGTCTATTGTCCGGTGAAAGGAAAGGGAAAGATGTGCGAGATAAAGGAGATTAAGCCTTTCCGGGAGGTCTCGGGCAAATATATGGCCGTAGAAGGCCTTGAAGAAGGGCAGGAAATCGTTCTCTCCGCAATCGAGCTAGAGAAGCCATGAGAAAACTGACCGTTTTTGTCACCACCCACAGCGGACTTTTACTGGTCCTCGTTCTCACCACCTTCGTTCTCTCGCTCTTTGTGGTGAAGGACCTGAACGTGGAGGCCTTCCCTGATCCTTCGCCTCCCATGGTCCAGATTGTCAGCATCTATGAAGGTAAGTCGGCCGAAGAAGTGGAGAGGCGAATCACCATTCCCATCGAAGTCGGCCTTGCAGGCATGAGGGGGCTCGAGAGGATCAATTCGGCCTCTCTCTATGGTTTATCCGATGTGAAATGCAAATTTTCCTATGAAATGCCTTATCGGGAAGCCCGCCAGGAAGTCATCAACCGGCTTTCCGACATATCCCTTCCGGACGGCGTTCAGCCGAACCTTATCCCGAGCCCCATGGGCGAGGTGATGCAATACATCCTGTATGGGTCGAACAATTTGATGGAGCTCAGGACGCTTCAGGACTGGACCGTGGGGAGGCACCTCAAAACGGCCCAAGGCGTAGAGGATGTTGCCAACTACGGGGGTTACATCAAGGCCTATGTGGTGAAGGTACTACCGGAGGACCTCATAAAATACGGCATTACCCTGTCCCAGGTCCTGGATGCCCTGGCGAGGTCGAACGTGAGCGTCGGAGGGAGAACCATCGAGCTTGGCGATCAATATTATATGGTCCGCGGCCTCGGACTCATCAAGGGACTCGGGGACATAGGCAATACCATCGTTACCTATAAAAACGGCAAAGCCATACTGATCGAGAATATCGCTGAAGTTGCCCTCGGGAACAAGCCCAGGACAGGC
>DASXUJ010000040.1 GCA_036504895.1 Syntrophorhabdaceae bacterium | reverse complement strand
CTGTACCATACGAGTATTCATCTGGCTACCTCCTTTTCTTTGTTCGTGGTGAAGACGATCACCACGATCTTTCTTAAGAAAGAGGGTAGCCTTTTTTTCTTTTCCCTGTACATTGTCTTTTATACATAGCATCTGAGGAGGCACGACGAGTTGGGTGGCTGAGTGCCGGACGAGCCGTCTTTTAGTGGGTAATGGGCGCAGCCGAAGCGGAGAGGATAAAGCCCTCACGCTGCCGTGGCCCCCAAACTTGCAAGTGCAAGGCTACCCGCCAAGACTTTGCCTTTTCACTTCTTTTCCCTCTCCCGCCTTATCTCTCTTCCTTTTCCTAGTCTTTCAACCCCTTCACACAAACCTCCAACCTCTTCCTCAACATCTCCTTCCCCACCACCCCCTTGATAAAATCCCACGGAAAGACCTCATCCTCTCCCCGCTCCCTCAACGTAAAGAAATCAGGGTTCAACGGGCTCTCGCGCCACACCTTCGCAGGGGGCTCGCCTTCGGCGAGCTTTACTATCGCGCCTTTCAGCCTCCTGTCTCCTCTCGCGAGTATGCCCTGGAGGACGCTGTATTTTACCGACTCGTGGGTGAAGAAGGTGTTGTCCACCTTGCCGAAGATCCTCTTGAGCCTTGTGAGCTTTTCCTTCAGGCTTGCCTGGTCATCCATGGGGAGCCACTGGAAGGGGGTGGCGGCCTTGGGGACGAAGGGGCTCGCGTGGACGGTGATGCTGCCTATGTTTCCTCTTGGTGCCGCGGCTCTTAGCATCAGGTGCTTCAGGTGCTTTACCAGCTCCCCTATGCTGTCCACGTCGTCCGCGGTCTCGCCGTAGAGGCCGACCATGAAATAGAGCTTCAGGTTGAAGGGACCGATGTCCAGGATCGCCTGGATCTTGTCCAGGATCTCGTTGTCTGTGAGGGGCTTGCCTATCGACTTTCTCAACCTTTCCGTGCCTGCCTCCACACCGAAGGTGAGGGTCTTCACGTCGTCCTTTATCTGCTCGATCACGTCCAAGGGGACCTCGTCCATCCTCAGGCTCGGCAAATGGGGGACTTTGCCTTGCCGTTTCAGTTCCTTTATGGTCTCGATCAGCCTCGGGTGGAAGGAGACGCCTCCGCCTATGAGGCCTATATGAGTCTCATTCGTTTCGAAGGGGGACGTGTTGTCATGGGTGAAGCCGTAGGAATTCCCTAAAAGGCAGAAGGGGCACCTCGAGGGGCAGCCTCTCGTGCCTTCCACCAGGTACATATCGCTGAACTCGGTGCCGTCGGTCATGATCTGGGAGGTGCCCAAGGACTTCCCCTTATACCGCTTCACTTTCACCGTGTAACCGGCGGGCGTAAAGGAGCGGATTGCCCCGTCCTCGGTATAGGAGGGCTCCATTTGTCTTGGATCGTAGGCAAAATCGAAGCTCCCGAGCTTCTCCAGGACCTTTTCTCTCTTTTTTCCGCGCTCTTCCCGGTAGGCATCCATGATGTCCGGGATCACCGCCTCGATATCTCCCATCAAGAATAGATCGATGAAATCGTGGATGGGCTCGGGGTTCGCGGTGACCGTGATGCCTCCGGCGATGATGAGCGGATCGCCCTCCTTCCTTTTTCCGGCGGAAATCTCTATGCCCGCGCGCTTCAGGATCTTCGGGAGGTTGACATAGTCTAACTCGAAAGAAAGGGTGACGAAGACGATCTCGAAGGCATCGAGGGGCCTGTTGCTTTCCACGGAGAGGGCCTCGCCGCTCTCTTCCCAAAAGGTGCGCTCGCAGACCACGTCATCCATGCGGTTTAAGTGCTTGTAGAGCATGTGGACCGCGAGGTTCGACATGCCCATGTAGTAGGCGTTGGGGAAGAGGACGGCCACGGGGATCATGGACCGCCACTTCTTTACGATCGCTCCCCGCTCGTGGGGTGGTGCTGCTTTTTTCATCACTTCTTCCCTCTACACAAAGGGGCGCTTTCCGTTCTCGTGCTCACGGAAAGCGCCCCCATAAATTTAGCCTGTGCCCCTTCAGTCGGCCTGCTTCCTCAGGAAGGTGGGCACGTCGTACCGGTCGTCGTCGATGTCGATGGACTCTTTCTTATTCATATCCTTGTAGTCCACGGCTACTTTCTTTTTCATGAAGGGCGGCATGTCCTCTTCCTCGAAGAGCCTGCTTCCCCTTCTTATGGGCTCGATATTACCTTCTTCCTGGGTGACGGTCTCTTCGAAGCCGGTGGCGATCACGGTGATTCTCAGGTTGTCGTTCATATTGTCGTCGAAGACGAGGCCCCAGATCACTTTCGCGTCTTCGTGGGCCTGTTCCTGGATGAGGGTCGAGGCCTCGTGGACTTCATGGAGCTTCATATCCGAGTTGCCCGTCACGTTGATGAGCACTCCGCGAGCCCCATGGATGGAGATGTCTTCGAGAAGCGGGCTTGATATGGCCTTCTGGGCCGCTTCCTTGGCCCTGTTCTCGCCGGAGGCCATGCCCACGCCCATGATGGCCATGCCCCTCTCGCTCATGATGGTCTTCACGTCGGCGAAATCGACTACCACGTGGCCTGATCCTATGATGAGGTCGGAGATGCTTCTGACGGCATTGAGGAGCACTTCGTCCGCTTTGAGGAAGGCTTCCATGATGGTCATATGTTTGCCGCCTATGGAGAGGAGTCTCTGGTTCGGGATGGTGATGAGAGAGTCTACCCTTGTCTTGAGCTGCTGGACCCCGAGCTCGGCCTGCTTCATGCGGTCCCTGGCTTCAAAGGCAAAGGGTTTTGTTGCGATGGCCACGGTGAGGGCCCCAAGTTCTTTTGATATCTCGGCTACTACGGAGGATGCGCCGGTCCCGGTCCCGCCGCCCAGACCGCAGGTGATGAAGACCATATCAGCGCCCTCTAAATGTTCTCGTATCCTGTCCACATCCTCGAGCGCCGCTTTTCTGCCGATCTCCGGATTGGCGCCCGCGCCGAGGCCGCGGGTGAGCTGCTGTCCTATCTGTATTCTAGTCGGCGCCTTGCACATGGCGAGAGACTTTACGTCCGTATTGACGGCGATGAACTCGACGCCCTGCACATTCGCTTCCACCATGTTGTTCAGGGCGTTGCAGCCCCCGCCGCCGATACCTACTACTTTAAGCTTGGCCGAGAAACCATTGGACTCATCCATGTAAAATACAGTATTCACCGTGCACCTCCTAGAAAATTTCTTTGAACCAGTCTCTCATCCTGTCGATCATCTTGCCGCCCGAAAACATTTTTGTAAGTCCTGCAGCCCGGTCGTAGCCCTGCCTTTTGGCTTTTCCCCCCTTGAACCCATGGAGGAGAAGGCCTACGCCGGTAGAATATATGGGGTTGTTCACCACGTCGATAAGTCCTCCCACGCCGATGGGGTAGCCGCGCCTGGCCGGGAGGTTGAAAATGCCTTCCACGTACTCGGGCATGCCTTCCAGGTTCGCGCATCCGCCGGTAAGGACCACCCCTGAGGCGAGGACTTTCTCCGCGCCTGATTTCCTGATCTCTTCGTAGATAAGGGATGCGATCTCTTCGACCCGGGGCTCGATAATGTCGGCCAGGGTCTTGCGCATCAGCGTCCTGGGCTTCCTGCCGCCCACGCTCGGCACGTCTATGGTCTCGTTCGCGCCGATCATGCCCGAGGAGGCACAGCCGAATTTTTTCTTGATCTTCTCCGCCTCTTCCACGGGGGTCCTGAGGCCTATGGCGATGTCATTGGTGATGTTGTTGCCGCCGAAGGGCAAGACCGAGGTATACCTGATGCTCCCGTTCGAAAATACGGCGATATCGCTCGTGCCGCCGCCGATGTCGACAAGGGCGACCCCGATCTCCCTCTCTTCCTGAGTGAGGGTCGCTTCCGCGGAGGCGAGCTGGGCGAGGACGATGTCGGTCACGTTGAGGCCCGCGAGCTTGCAGCACTTCATGATATTCTGGGCCGAGGAGACGCTGCCCGTCACGATATGGACTTTCACTTCGAGCCTGACCCCCGAGATGCCGGTGGGCTCGTAGATGCCGTCCTGGTCGTCCACGATGAATTCCTGGGGGATGACGTGGATAAGCTCCCGGTCCGCGGGTATGGCCACTGCCTTGGCCGCATCTATTGCCCTCGTGATGTCGTCCGCCCTTACCTCTTTGTCCTTGATCGCCACTACCCCGTTCGAATTGAAGCTCTTTATGTGGGGCCCGCCGATGCCCGCCAGGCAGGACTCGATCTTGACGCCCGCCATGAGCTCGGCCTCCTCCACCGCTTTCCTGATGGAGTTGACCGTAGTATCCATATTCACGACCACGCCTTTTCGTAATCCGGTGGAAGGGTAGGAGCCTATTCCTATAATATTGATCTTGTCTTCCACGACCCGCGCCACGACCACGCAGATCTTGGTGGTGCCTACATCAAGGCCGACAAGGAGCCCGTCCTCTCTTTGCATATCAACCCTTCCTTTCCTGAATGATGGCGCCTTTCTCGAAACGTGCGTCGATACATTTTATCAGGAGCCCTCTCTTTTTTGCATCTTCGAACACTGCCACCGCTCTTTTCAGCCGCTTGTCCTGCTCTTCTTTTCCGAGAATGATCTCCACCCCGTTCTCAAGGCCGAAGAGGGTGATGTTCCCGTCATTATACGCTATTTCCGACAGGGCGTCCTTCTTGATAATTCCTTCCCTGACCCACCCGCTGATCTCCCGGTAAAGGCTCTTCGCCTCTGCCTTCTCGCGGGCGTTGATGATGTAGAGGTCCTTGTCGTCTCCCTTTTTCAGGCCTCTGTAAGGGGAGCCCGATTCATCGAGGACCATGATTTTCCCGTCGCCGTTTATCCACAGGGCGGAAGCCTGTTTCTCCTTCACGTCGATGACGATGGAGAAGGGGAAGACCCGCTTGATGCTTACTTCTCTCACCAGCGGGTTCGCGGTGATCGCCTCTTTCATCTTCGCGGCGTCGATGCTCAGGATGCTTTCCCTGAGAAAGGGGGCGACCCTGCTCATCACGTCCGTCTCTTCTATCTGGCGGACCCCGTTGATCTTGATGTTCTTGAGGAAGAAGAGGGGCTCTTCCTTGGAGAACAGGTAGATCACCGTGAGGGTCGAGATGACGCACAGGGGAATGAGGAAGAAGAGGGTGAGTGTTTTCTTCATATTTTCAGCGCTGCCCCCAGGAGTATCTCCTCCACCAGGTCGTCGAAGGTCCCGCCAAGCTCGGCCCAGGCCTTCGGCACGAGTGAGGTCTCGGTCATGCCGGGTGAGGTGTTGATATCGATCACCGAAGGTGTCAGCCCGTCGACCAGCATATCGATCCTCGCCGAGCCGGAGAGGTCGAAGGCGTGGTAGACCTTGAGGGCCGCCTCTATTGCCGCTTTTTCCGCCTCTTTGCTCATGGGGGCGGGCACGATGTAACGGGTCTTGCCTTTCGTATACTTCGCCTCGAAGTCGTAAAAGCCGCTTTCGGGCCTTACCTCCACGATGGGCAGCGCCCGGCCGTTCACCACGGCTACCGTAATCTCCTGGCCGGCCACGAACTGCTCGACGAGCACTTTCCTGTCGTAGCGGAATGCCGTCTCCAGGGCCTCTTTCCGCTCTTTCTGCTCCCGCACGATCGATATCCCGATGGTCGAGCCCTCATTCGCGGGCTTCACCACATAGGGCAGGGGGAATTCGACGCTCTCCCCCTGGATTGCCACTTTATAGGCGGGGGTCGCGATCCCCATGGCGGTGAGGATATATTTCATCGTGATCTTATCCATGGCGTTGGCCGAGCCGAGGACGCCGGAGCCCGTGTAGGGGATGGCCATCATCTCGAGGAGACCCTGGATGGAGCCGTCCTCGCCCCATTTGCCGTGGAGGACGATAAAGGCGGCATCGATCCGCTCCTGCGCGAGGGTCTCCACGAGCCTCTCGGCCGGGTCGATGGCAACGACCTTATACCCTTTACGTCTCAGCGCCTCTTTCACCGCGGCCCCGCTTTTCAGCGAAACCTCGCGCTCCGAGGACCTGCCGCCCAAAAGGAGTCCGATCTTCTTCATCAACATGTCGTCTCTACGCATCGAACCCCCAGAACTCCACCTCTTCCTCCAGTAATACGCCTGTTTTTTCGAATACCTCGCTCTTTACCTTTTTCGTAAGGGCAAATATGTCCGAAGCCCGGGCAGAGCCGAGGTTGATGATGAAGTTTGCATGCTTCTCCGAGACCCGGGCACCTCCCAAGGTATACCCCTTGAGCCCCGCCTGTTCTATGAATTTCCATGCGGGCTCGCCGTGTACGCTTTTAAACATCGAGCCCGAGGAAGGGAATTCCATGGGGTGCCTCTTCATTCGCTCGTTGAAGACATACTCCATTTCGGCGAGGACCTCCTCCCGCGGCTTTTCCGTGAGGAGGAAGCGGGCATTGACCACGCAGTCGGAGGGGGTGACCGGAGATTTCCTGTACCCGTACTCTTCCGCCATCTTCGGGCGCACTTCCTTCTTGCCTTCCCGGTCCATGACCCTTATCTCCTGAAGCGGGTCGGAGACTGACGCCCCGAAGCTCCCCGCGTTCATCCTGAGCGCGCCGCCCACGGTGCCGGGGATCCAGTAGAGCCGCTCGAGTCCCGAGAGCCCGCGCCGCGCGTTCTCCCTGATAAGGGCCGTCAGCGAGATGCCCCCTGCCACTTCCACCGAGATGCCATCCGATGTCTTCTTATAGGTCTTCTTCCTCATCTTCGTGAGCCGTATCAGGGCTTCGTCGATTCCCTGGTCGCTTACGATCACGTTCGTCCCGTTGCCCACGACCCTGGTATTCAACCCTTCGTCGCGGCATTTTCTCAATATGGCGGCGAGGTCCGCCTCATCCGCGGGAAAGGCCATGAGCCGCGCGGGCCCTCCCACTTTCATGGATGTATATCTTTTCATGGGGACTTTCTCCATGATCTGCCCTCTTATTCCTTTCCACTCCATACCGCTTTGAGCCTCTCGTCTATTCTGTTCACGTCCCCCGCTCCCAAAGTGATCACCAGGTCCCCCGGTTTCGCATGGGTGAGGACGAGCTCCGCCGCCTCTTCCTTGGTCGGGGCGAAGGTCACGTTCTTATGGCCGCTCGCTTTGATCCTCTCCGCGAGGACACTCCCCGATACCCCGTCGATCTTCTCTTCCGATGCCGCGTAGATCTCCGTCACGATCAGGAGATCGGCGTCGTTGAAGGAGGTGACGAAATCATCCATCAATGCCCTGGTCCTCGTATACCGGTGGGGCTGGAAGACCACGATGACCCGTCCTTTCCACATGCTTCTCACGGCGGATAAGGTCGCCTTGATTTCCGTGGGATGGTGGCCGTAATCGTCCATCAGCTTGATCTCTCCGTCCCACTTGACCTCGAGTCTCCTCTGGATGCCCGAAAAGCTCTTCAAAGCATCCCTGATCACGGTGAAAGGCACGTCGAGCTCTATGGCCACGCCCACTGCTGCGAGGGCGTTGCGCACATTGTGGATGCCGGGCAGGGTGATGCTGATCTCGCCCAGGCCGTACTCTTTATAAATGACCTTGAAAGTGGTCTCGAATCCGTTATAGGTGATGTTCTCCGCCCTCAGGTCCGCCTGCTTCGAAAGGCCATAAGTCATGTAGCGCCGCTTGAGAGACGGGATCAGGCTCTGGAGGTTGGCGTTGTCGATGCAGATGATATCGACGCCGTAGAAAGGCACCTTGTTGAGGAAAGTCTGAAAGGCGGCCTTTATCTCCGTAAGGTCCTTATAAAAGTCGAGATGCTCGAGGTCGATGTTCGTCACCACCGCGATGGTCGGGAAAAGAAGGAGGAAGGTCCCGTCACTTTCGTCTGCCTCGGCCACCAGATATTTGCTGTCCCCCAGCTTCGCATTGCTGCCCAGGCTATTGAGCTTGCCCCCGATCACGCACGTGGGGTCCATGCCTGCATGGCCCAGGACGGCGGAGACGAAGGAGGTGGTCGTGGTCTTGCCGTGGGCCCCGGCTACGGCGATGGAATACTTCATCCTCATGAGCTCCGCGAGCATCTCCGCCCTCTGGATCACGGGGATGAACCGCTCCTTTGCCATCACGATCTCGGGGTTATCGGGCCGCACCGCGGAGGAGACGACGACTACGTCCACGTCCTCCACGTTTTCCGCCTTGTGGCCGAGGAAGACCCGGGCCCCCAGCTGCTCGAGCCTCTCCGTGGTATCCGTCTTTCTCAAGTCGGAGCCGGTTACCTTGAAGCCGAGGTTGAGGAGCACCTCTGCGATGCCGCTCATGCCGATGCCCCCGATCCCCACGAAGTGGATTGTATCTATTTTATGAAATACCATGAAATATCCCCCTGATTATCTGCTCCGCCGCATCGTCTTTGTAAATGCGCCCAATGTTTACGCCCATGTCGCTGATAAGCCCCTTTTCTTTCATGAGGTGGCCCACCGCTTGATAGAGCCTTTCACCGGTCGCCTCGTCGTCGCCTATCACATATCCCCCGCCTATATTCTCCACATAGGTCGCGTTCTTCCACTGGTGTCCCCCCGCGGAATAAGGATAGGGGATGAGTATGGCGGCCTTTTTAAAAAAGGCGAGCTCGAAAATAGTGCTTGCCCCTGCCCGGGATATGACGACGTCGGAGAGTCCATAATATTTTTCCATGGCATCGGTGAAGGGGAAGACCTCATGGCGCACCCCGCTTTTCTCGTAGGCGTCCTTCACCATCTCATAGTCCTGGGGACCGGTCTGGTGGTAGATGACGACCTCGTCATGGCCTTCGAGATAAGGCAGGAGGGAGATGATCGAGAGGTTGATGCTGTGGGCCCCGCGGCTGCCCCCGAAGACGAAGATGCCGAAGGTCAACTCATCCTTTGGCTCATGGGCGGCGGTAAGCCTCTTCCTGAGCGGATTGCCCGTATGGATGACTTTTTTGCTCTTTATGTACTGCTCCGTCTCGTCGAAGCTTATGAAGATCCCCTTCGTGAACCGGGAGAGGATCTTGTTCGCAAGGCCCGGCTGGACGTTCTGCTCATGGAGAAAGCTGGGTGTGCCGGAGAGTACGGCGGCGAGGACCACGGGCACCGAGGTAAAGCCCCCCATGCCGAGGACCGCGTCGGGCTTCTCTTTTCGTATCATCGAGAGGGCGACCAGTATGCCTTTCACCACGGCCAGAAGGGTTCCCACTTTCTTTACGGCCGACTGCCCCAGGAACTGGCGTGCCTTGATGAAGAGGAGCCGGTATCCGTAGGGCGGGATGAGCGTGCTTTCAAGGCCGTAGGGCGTACCCACGAAGACCGCCTCATTGGTCCCGGGCAATCCGGAAAAGGCTTCCGCCACGGCGATGCCGGGGAATATATGTCCCCCCGTGCCTCCCGCGGAAATAAAGAGCTTCATGCCCGCCCCCTTTCCGCTCTCATCATCATTCCCATGAGAGGCGCGGCAATGAGAAGGGCGATGACCGGCTGATAGAGGAGGCCGGCGCTCAGCTTAAATCCGAGGACGAGGAGGAAATCGACGGCAATGTAGACGAAGCCGAAAAAGACGAGGATCTTGGCGAAATCGGGCTTCTTCATGAACCCTGCGAAGCTGAACATGAGAAGGATGAAGGTCGCAGCGAGAAGGATGTACCGGTCGATATCCCCCATTCTAAGCCCCATGCCTGAAAACCCTTTCCGGGCAAAGAGGAGGTAGACGAGGATGCCTGCCGTATAGAGGGCGATCACTGCCATGAGCTGGTGCCTGCCGATGACGAAGAGGAAAAGCATGATTGCGAGCGCCATGGCGAGGAATATCAGGGGTTTGCCCATGAGGAAGAAGTTGAAGCAGGAGCTTAAAAAGAGTATGGAAAGGGCCAGCCCCTCCTTGTAGAGACCCTTGCCCTTGTCTCCTAAAGAGATGAGGTAAAAGGCGATGGCATAAAAGGAGAGGAATATGACGACAGGCTCCATGGGGACCTTGGTGTGGAGCGGAGGGTAAAAGAAGAACCCTGCGGTTGCGAGGAGGGAGAGGGCGATAAAAGGGTATTTCATTGCCAGGATGTACCGCCCGGGAATGCGGGATACGAGGACAGCCGATGCAAGGCCCCCGAGGATGAAAAGCACTTTTACCAGGGTAAACTCACGGAATAATCCGTAGAGGAGAAGGGCGGCAAGTATGAGGATGGCGGCTTTCTTCATAATGACTCCACTATGCCCTTAAAGATGTTACCCCGTTCCTTGTAATCCCGGAACATGTCGAAACTGCTGCACATGGGGGAGAAGAGTACGCCGTCGCCTTTTCGGGCAATTGTGAGCGCCCGCTCCACGGCCCCCTGCATATCCGTTTCCATATAGACCTGAGTGATGTCTCCTATTTCCCGGGCAATACGCTCCTTCGCCTCCCCGATGAGCACCATGGCCCGGAGTTTCTCCTTGAGACCTGCAATGGATCGATAGCTGCCGCCCTTGTCCTTGCCGCCTGCAATGAGCACCACCTTTGAATTCATGCTTTCAAGCGCCCTTTTCGTGGCATCCACATTGGTTGCCTTCGAATCGTTATAAAAGACGACCCCTCCGATCTCCCTCACGGGCTCGACCCGGTGGGCGAGGCCTTTGAATTGATTGAGTGCCCCTTCGATGATCTCCTGGTCGATATCATGGATATGGGCCGTGATGAGGGCGGCGAGGAGGTTTTCCGTGTTGTGGACCCCCACGAGCCTGGAGAGGCTTCTTTTATAGAGAAATTCTTTGCCCTTCACCCTCACCTTCATGAGATCGCCCTCGAGGAAGGCCCCTTCTGCCACCGGCCCCGTGGAGGAGAAGAAGAGCGTATGTGCCTTCAGTCCCTCATGGGCCAGGCCCGCTCTCACCACGGCAAAATCAGTTGATGACTGATTCTCGAAGATCCGGTATTTTGCGTCTGTATATTCTTTGTAGCTTCCATACCGGTCGAGATGGTCCTCCGTAATGTTGAGGAGGAGCGCGGTCTGGGGCCTGAAGGTCTCCACCGTCTCCAGCTGAAAACTGCTCACCTCGAGGATCACGTAAGAACCGTCCTCTTTCGCGGCCACATGATTGATGAAGGGGTTTCCGATATTGCCCCCCACGAAGACCCCCTTGAAAGCCCGTGAAAAAATATCGCCCAGGAGCGTCGTGGTCGTGGTCTTTCCGTTCGTGCCGGTGACGGCGATAATGGGCTCGGACGTAAAGCGCGCGGCGAGCTCGATCTCCCCTATCACGGGGATGCCTTTTGCCTTCGCTTCCATGAGAAAAGGCAGGCGGCTGTCGACCCCGGGGCTTACGACTACAAAAGGGTAGGAGGCGAGGAAATCCCCCTCGTGGCCGCCGAAAAAGCCCTCGAATTGAATCCCTTCGAGTGCCTTGAGCGACGGCGCAAGGGCCTCTCTCGTTTTTGCATCCGTAATGGCGATCTTCCTGCCCGTTCCATAGAGGAATTTCGCAAGGGCGACCCCGGATTTACCGAGGCCCACGATCAATATATGGTCAGGTAAGGACATATCACCTCAATTTCAATGTGCTAAGCGCGATAAGGCCGAGGATCACCGAAATGATCCAGAACCTCACCACGATCTTGCCTTCGTTCCACCCTTTCAATTCGAAATGGTGGTGGATGGGCGCCATCCTGAAGACCCTCTTGCCCCGATACTTGAAGGAGAGGACCTGGATGATCACGGAGACGGTCTCGATCACGAATATGCCGCCTGCGATGACCAGGAGGGCCTCCTGCTTTATGATGATGGCGATCGCCCCCAGGGATGCCCCAAGCGATAGGGAGCCTGTATCGCCCATGAAAAGCTCGGCGGGGAAGGTATTGTACCAGAGAAAGCCGATGCCCGCCCCGAGCATGGCCCCGCAAAGGATCGTCAGCTCTCCCGCGCCCCTCACGTAAAAGATCTGCAGGTACTGGGCGAATTTCACGTTTCCCACGAGATAGGCGAAGAGGAGGAAGGTGGAGCAGACGGTGAGTACCGGGCCTATGGCGAGCCCGTCGAGCCCGTCCGTCAGGTTGACCCCGTTCGAGGAGCCCACCACGATGATTACCCCGAGGATGATATAGAAGATCCCAAGGTCGGGGGTGGCGTTCTTGAAAAAAGGTATGGTCAGCTCCGCGTTGAAACCCGGTCTCGAATAGACGAAGGCGCTGATGAGCAGGGCGAGCAGTATCTGGAGGAGGAGCTTCATCCGCCCCGTGATGCCTTTACCCTTGGTGCTTCCGAGCTTACGCGCGTCGTCGATGAAGCCTATTGCCCCGAAGCCGAGCATGGTGAAGGTGACGAGCCAGATATACTCGTTCGTCAGGTCGGCCCAGCACAGGGTAGGGATGATCGTGGAGACGAGAATGACGAAGCCTCCCATGGTAGGGGTCCCCGATTTCTGGGCGTGCCTCTCGGGCACGTCTTCCCTCGTATCGCTCTTGATCTTCCACTCGTTGAACTTCCTGATCGCGTAAGGGGTCAGAAAAAAGCTTATGATCAGGGCGGAGAGCGTGGCGAGCACGGTCCGGAAGGTGATGTACCGGAATACGTTGAAAAAGGTGATTGTCGTGTGGAGCGGGTAGAGGAGGTGGTAGATCATGAGATCAGGGCCTCCACTATTTCTTCCATTTTTGCCGCCCTCGAGCCTTTCACCAGGATTACATCTCCTTCTTCCAGTGCGCCTTCGACATATGTGATAAGTGCCGCTTTGTCGCTGAAGAGGCGGGCACGGTCAGCGCCCAGCTCAACGTATGCCTCCTTCATAGACTCGCCCACGAGGGCGATCACGGGAAGAGAGGTCCCTTTGAGAAACCTGCCCAGCTCCCTGTGGTAGAAGGCGCTCTTTTCCCCCAGCTCCCTCATGTCCCCGAGGACCGCGAGCCTTTTGCCCTGACAGGGCAGGCTTTCGAGCGTGCGGATCGCCCATTCCATGGATGCGGGGTTGGCGTTGTACGTGTCGTCCACCACGGTGAAACCCCGGGGGGATTTTTTCACCGTAAAGCGCATGGAAAAGGGACGGAAGGTCTCGATCGTCTGACCGATCGCGTCTGCGCCAAGCCCCGCCGAATAGGCTATGGCGGAGGCGGCGAGGATATTGTAGAGATTGTGCGTCCCGAGAAGCCGGGTCACGGCGCGGATCTCGGCCCCGGGAAAGGTAAGGGTGATCTCCGATCCAACCCAACCGAGGTCCCGATCCACCCTGAGGTGAAAGGGCGCCTCACGGGCAATTCCGTAGACACACGTTTCACGGCCTGTTTCCTGATAGGCGGCCGCGAGATAAGGGTCGTCGGCATTGATAAATACCTTGCCTCCTTCCCGGGTGGAATGGAAAAGGTCGAGCTTCTCCGCAAGCACGCCTTCGACATCGAAGAGCCCCTCGAGGTGGGACGGGTTGATGTTGGTGATGAGGGAACAATCGGGGAGTGTGGTCCGGGCTAAGGCCTTGATCTCGCCGGGGCTATTGGTGCCGAGCTCGAAGACGAGTACTTGGGGCTGCCCTTCAATGGAGAGGATGCTCTTCGAAACGCCTATAAGGTTATTAAAGTTCTTCTCGTTATATGCCACGGAGAACGAACGCTTCATCATATCTACGAGTATCTCTTTGGTGGTCGTCTTACCGTTACTTCCGGTGATGGCGATGCAGGTCCCGGTAAGGGTCTGCCTTTTCCACCGGGCGAGGTCGAGGAGCGCCTGGACCGTATTTTCCACGAGGATCACGGTGCCCTTCACCTTTTTATAGATCTCTTCCCGCCCCTTTTCGCACAGGGCGCCGCCCAGCGATGCCTCGTACGCCTGTTCCACGAAGAAATGGCCGTCAAAATTGGCGCCGGTAAGGGGGATATAGAGGTCGCCCTTGCCGATGGTCCTCGTGTCGGTCGATATGGAGGCGAAGCTCTCCCGCTCGACGCGGTACGCCGTGCCCCCTACCGCCTTTATCACTTCAGCCGTGGGCCACATTTAAATACTCCTCTGCAACTTCCCTGTCGCTGAAATGGAGGGTGCGATCTCCGATGATCTGGTAATCCTCGTGTCCTTTGCCGGCGATCAGGACCACGTCCCCCGGTCTCGCCATGGAGAGGCCCTCCGTTATGGCGTCCCTTCTATTCTCTATTGTTTTGAACGGGCCGCCGTTAAAACCCGAGACAATCTCTTTCACGATCTTTTCAGGCTTCTCGCTCCGTGGATTATCGGAGGTGACGATGGAAAAATCTGCCAGATGGGAAGCGATGCCTCCCATGATCGGCCGTTTTGCCGCGTCCCTGTCTCCGCCGCAGCCGAAGACGACGATGAGGCGGCCGGTCTTCAGGCGTCCCAAAAGTCCGAGAACTTTTTGCAGCGCATCCGGGGTATGGGCATAGTCGACGAAGACGGAGATGCCTTGTCCGTTGGCGACCCTTTCAAGCCTGCCGGGCACGCCGGTGAGGTGTTCCACCCCTTTCTGTATGGCCTCCCGGGGAAGAGCCGCGCCGTAGCCGAAAAGGCAGGCGGCGAGGATATTGGAGGCGTTGAACATCCCTACGAGACCGGATCGAAGGTCCATTGTCTCTCCCCTGAGGGAGACGCGAAGAGAGAGCCCGTCGATCGTCTCCGTGCCCGAGACGAGGAAGGCGTCGGCCTCTTCGTGTATCGAATAAGTCAGGGTCCTTACGTTTAATCCGGGCTGGAAGACGGCGACCTCCGGGTCGTCGAGGTTAAGGACCGCATATTTTCTCTTTTTCGCGCTCATTTCCAGGTAGCGCGTAAAAAGGAGCGTTTTCGCCTCCTTATACTCCTCCATGGTCTTATGGTAATCGAGGTGGTCCTGGGTCAGGTTCGTGAAGATGGCCATATCGAAGTCGATGCCTTCCACCCGCTTCTGGTCGAGGGCGTGGGAGGAGACCTCCATGGCCACGATTTCGGTGCCTGCGAGGCGCATCTCCTGAAGAAGGCCGTGGAGCTCCACTGCGCCGGGCGTGGTGTTGGGTGCGGAGAGGACCTGGCCGCCGTACCGGTAGGAGATAGTGCCGATGACCCCGGCGTTCCTGCCGGCTTCCCGCGCCATGGACTCCATGAGAAAGGTGGTCGTGGTCTTGCCGTTGGTCCCGGTGATGCCCGCCACGAAGAGGTCCTTTGAAGGCATGCCGAAAAACCGGGCCGCCACGTTCCCGAGAAGCTCGTCCACGTCGGGGGTCAGGATCAGGCAGGGGACAGGCCTCTCCGGCGTCTCCTCCGCTGCCACGGCCGTTGCGCCGAGCCTCAATGCTTCTTCTATATAGGCCATGCTTTTCTTTGTGGCGAAAAAAAGAGAACCCCGGCCCGCGGACCTGGAATCTTTCGTGATCCCCGTGATCTCCACTGCCCCGTCGCCCGTGATCCGGGTTACGTTCAGGCCGTCTATAAGGGCTGCCAGTTTCATTACCTGCTCGTTCTCCCGTAAATGATGCATTCCACTTCCCCCTGGGACCTCTGGAAGGGCTTCGGCTGCTGGTCGGTCACGTTCCCGCTTCCGAAGACCTGTATCTTCGAAGTCTTAGGGGAGATCTTGCTGATGGCCTCACGGATGGTAAGATTGGTAAGGTTGGGCATCATCCACTCTTCTCCCTCCTCGCGGCGCTCCTTTACTCCATCCTTCGGCCGGACAACCTCGAAACCGTTTTTGCCTTTTGCGATGCCCACGTGATCGAGGAGGAAGGGGAAAACGTTCTGATAGTCGGCGCTCACATGCCGGTCATAGAGGCTGAGGAGTTTCTTCTTCTCCACACTATAGCCGCGGCCGAGGATAAGGTCGTCGGCTGCAGGTTCTTCTTTTTGAATTATCCCCTCTTTTTTGAGAAATGCGAGTATCTGTTTTTTTCCGATAGCCCTGGAGATGCTTCGTAGACCTTCTTCGTCTCTATCTTTCAGTATGTCGAGGGGTTTCTTCCAACTGGGATTATTATAGCCACCTTTTTTGATGAAAATCAAACCTTCCCTCTCGATAAGGCCAGCTCGCAGCGCGTAGCAGACGATGGGGGGCGCCATGAGGAAGCCCGGCTCCGCCGAAACCCCGTCACGAAGAAGGGCCGTGACAGGAAGGATCGTCTCTTTCGGGGCCAAGGCTGCTTCCGGTTTTGCGGGAGCGGCAGCCTTCTGCTCAAGGGGCTTCGTTGGGGTTACAGGTGCGGGCTCGGGCAGGGGCGCGGCATAAGGGACGGATACGGGCTCCGTGAGGGCGGCACTCTTCGTAGCGGCCGCGGCCGCCGCGGGTGTGACGGAGGCGACAGGCGCCGGAATCTGCTCTCTTATCGCCTTTGCAGGTACGAGACCCATAGGCTTTGCCTGTATCCCCTCCTTGTCTGCAATCCTCTTCATGCTCAACTTTTCGGTAAGGTTCAACCCCACTATCACATACATCACGAATATGGCCGCACATATAAAAAAGGCTCTTCTCCTGGCCTTTTTATTCATGTCTTAAAACCAGAACCTCTTCCTCTTTCGGTCTTGTGAGCCCGAGTCGCTCTTTTGCCTTGAGCTCGATATACCTGCTCCTCGTGATGCCGGAAAGCTCCACCTTCAGCTTCTCGTTTACCCGGGCGATCTCCCGCTCCTTCTTCAGCCTCTCGATCAACTCCTCTCTCCGGTCGTTGAAGGCCCCTCTCATGAGGAGCGAGCCGAAGATGAAGACCGCGAAGCTTATGACCACGATTAAGGTGGTATTAATGCCCCTATGGTATCCCACGTCTCTCTTTAACGGAACATACGATCTGGGCTGCATGAGACCCCCGGTTATACTTTCTCGGCGATCCTGAATTTTGCACTCCGCGCGCTCGGGTTCTCGAGCGCCTCGGACCTCAGGGGCCGGATCGGTTTCTTGGTGACCACGTCCAGGTCGGGAGAAGTCTTGAACATCTCCTTTATTATCCTGTCTTCAAGAGAATGAAAGGAGATGACGCCGATGCGGCCTCCCGGGACAAGCATGGAGACAGCGCCGGTCACCCCGGTCCTGATGTTGTCGAGCTCCTGGTTCACTTCCATTCTCAAGGCCTGAAACGTCTTTGTGGCGGGGTGGATCCTGCCCTCCCGCCTTTTCGCCTTCTGTACGACCGCTGCCAGTTCCTTCGCGGTGGAGATCGCCTTCTTTTTTCTTTCTTCCACGATCATGCGCGCGATCCTCGGGGCCTTCCACTCCTCCCCCAGCTCCTCTATCACCTTCTTCAATGCTTCGTATCCGTAGCCGTTGACCACGTCATAGGCAGTGACCGGGCTCCTGTTATCCATTCTCATATCAAGAAAGGCGTCATCATTGAAACTGAACCCCCGCCCTCCCATGATCTGAAATGTGGAGAGGCCGAGGTCGAAGAGAATGCTGTCAGCGGCAGGGATATGAAGAGAGCGTACTATATCGGCCAGATCCCTGAAGTTGCCCCTCACGAGCGTAACCCTTTCTTTGAACGGGGCGAGCTTCTCTTCCGCAAACTTCAGATTATCCTCATCCACATCGAGGCCCACGAGCCTCAATTTATTGTATCTTTCCAGGAGGGCGGATGCATGGCCCGCCCCGCCGAGGGTGGCATCCACATATACCCCTTCTTCGTTCCTCACCATGTTGTCCGTCACTTCGGCGAGAAGAACAGGTATATGAGCGACGCCCATCAGAGGCCGAATCTCGCGATGACCTGCTGCATCTTGTCGCGGTCCTCAGTGACCCTGCGATATTCCTCATCCCACTTTTCGAGTGCCCAAATCTCGATCTTCCGGTAGTTTCCCACTACCATGACGTTTTTCTTTATGGCCGCATAGGTCTTGAGGGAGGGGGAGATGAGGACCCTTCCCAGCTTGTCGATAGGGCATTCAACGGCGCCGGAGCGGATGAACCTCAGGATGGCCGCCTCGTCGCTTGTCATATTTTCACGAGTCGAAATCTTTTCCTGTAAATCGACCCACTCTTTATAAGGATATGCTACAATGTAATCGGCATGGTTAGTCAGGATAAGTCTCATATCATAGGCGGCAGAGAGGGTTTCCCGGAACCTGGCCGGGATGCTTACCCTGCTCTTTTCGTCCAACCCGTATTCATATCTTCCAGAGAACACTTTTATCCCACCTTATCCCACAATTTACCACTTTAGACATATATACTTTCGCCACAGGCTTTTGTCAAGGCTTTTTTAAGATATCTTGAGAAGGAGTTTTGCATTGTGGTTATTGGAAAAACGCGGGGCTCGGGATGAGCGGGGATGGTCCGGGGCAGGGTCCCCGCCACGGGAGGGGAGATGGCCCGGAGTGGAGGGTCGAGGTGATCTTTTTTTTCACCTTTTGGTCTTATTTTTACCGCTGTTGATGGACGGTGGGAAGGAAGGTCTTTCGGACCGCCCCTGTATTACAATATATAATATCCCGATAGGATGGTATGGGAAAAAGAGAAAAAGGAGGAGTATATGACAACCTTCTTTCTTGTCGCGGCGGGGATGGCGATGGTCTTTCTTGCCCTCTCGCCGGGAATTGCCGCAAGCCCGGGGGATATGGAAACCCTCAGGAAAAGCGGTCAATGTGCGCGATGCGATTTATCCGGGGTAGATCTTTCCGGCCGGGACCTTTCCGGGGCGAACCTGTTTCAGGCGGACCTCTCCGGCGCGAATCTGGCGGGGGCGCGGCTCACCCGGGTAAGACTGAACCTCGCCCGCCTGGATGGAGCGAACCTTTCCCAGACCCAGCTCGTGGGGGCGAACCTGTCCCGGGCGACCTTGACCGGCGCACACCTCTCCGGGGCGAATATGAGAGGTATAAACCTCCATGCCACGGATATGAGAGGCGTAGATCTCAGGGGGGCGGACGTGAGGGCCGGGAATCTCTCCTATGCAGTCGTAACGGGTGCGAGGCTACAGAATGCAAACCTCTCGGGGACGGACCTTACGGGCGCCGATTTCTCAAACTCCGATCTCACGGGATCGGACCTGACGGGAGCGAAAATAGCCGGTTCCGACCTGTCCCGTTCAACCTATGTCGACGGGACCTTGTGCGGTGACGATTCCTTCGGCCTTTGCAAAAAATAGCCTTTCCCCATCCGGGGCGGCTCACGTGAAGAGCCGAATGAGCAGGCCTCGTCCTGACGGCCATTTGCGGGGCAGAGCTTGCAAATTGGCTCGTTTTGTCCCATAATAGAATTATGAAGCGCTGGTATGTGGTAGCCACGAAGCCGAGAAATGAAGAGCGGGCAGCAAATAACCTCGAACAGGGAAATATAGAGGTCCTTGCGCCGAAGATCAAGATCAGGAGATTCAAGGAGGGACAGTTCCACAATGTGGTCGAGCCCATGTTCCCCGGCTATATATTCGTGAGGTTTCACCCCATCGACGAATTCCGGCTGGTGAAATATACGCGGGGCATCAAAACGATCGTCAATTTCGGCGGCCGGATCGTTCCTGTCACGGACCAGATGATCGATTTCATCAAGGCGAGGCTGGACGACGGGGTGGCGACTATTCAGCAAAGGGCCTTTCGCGAGGGCGAGAGGGTGCTTATCAAGGACGGACCTTTCAAGAACCTGGGCGGCGTCTTCGAAAAAGAACTGGACGGGAGGGAGAGGGTAGCCATTCTCCTTGAAGGCATCAATTTCAGCGCCCGCATGGAGATCGACAGGGACCTGATCGCGAGCGCCTGAAGGGATCTGAGATTGCCGGCCCCCGCCATTCATCCAGACAAAGAGCGGCGTAACACCACGCCGCCTTCACCCAAAGACAGAGGTATGCCATAGACATATACGGAAACATTCAGGGCCTTGACCACCTTTTTAAACGAAGACTCGAAAAACTCTACACGAAAAGAATCGAACCCGCGTCGGTGATCTCAGTCGACACTGCAAGGAACCTCATGCAGATATCGAAAGAGACGAGACGACAGGTGGGCCTCCTCGTCAATAGGAGGGGAGTGGTGGAGTCCGTGGTGGTAGGGGAGAAAGGAAAGATAGAGATCCCCCGCCTCACCTCCGAGAGGGTGGGGCGCGCCCGTTTCCGGGGCCTCAGGTTTATCCATACCCACCTCGCAGGCGAGCTTCTCTCGAAGGAAGATTTGAGCGACCTCGCGGTGCTTCAGCTCGATCTCGTGGCATCGATCCTGGAGAGAAAGGGGGAGTCTTCCGAGGCGATCCATATCGCCTACCTCATTCCGGAGAGTAAGGAAGGCAGGGCATGGGATTTTATCGGACCCCTTCCCCTGACGGAGCTCGAACTCGATTTTACCGAATTTGTCACCGAGCTCGAAAATGAGTTCGTCAAAGCGAGGGGGAGGTATTACCTCGTGGAAGGCGACAGGGAGCGATGCATCCTCGTCTCCGTGGTGCCGCCCAAATCGAATAAGGAAGTGGAGGAGCATATCGCCGAGATGAAGGATCTCTGCTACTCCGCGGGCATTACCGTCCTCGACACCTTCGTGCAGAGGCCCAAAGAACTCAACCCCCAGTACCTCGTCGGCAAGGGGAAAATTGAAGAGGTGGTCATGAGGAGCCAGCAGCTGGGCGTCGACCTCCTGGTCTTCGATGAAGAGCTCTCCCCCGGCCAGATCATGAATATATCGGCCCTCACGGATTTGAGGGTGATCGACAGGAATCAGCTCATTCTCGATATTTTTGCAGGCAGAGCAGAGACCACGGAGGCGAAGATCCAGGTGGAGCTCGCCCAACTGCGTTATATCCTCCCCCGCCTCGCAGGCAAGAATACCGCATTATCCAGGCTCACGGGCGGAATAGGCGGCAGGGGTCCCGGAGAGACGAAGCTGGAGATCGACAGGAGGAGGACGCGGGAAAAAATCAGTTTCCTGGAGCGCCGCCTCGAGGAGATCCAAAAGGTAAGGGATAAGAAGAGGCAGAAGAGGAGGCTCTCCGGCATCCCCATCGTCTCGATCGTGGGGTATACGAATTCAGGCAAGTCGACGCTCCTCAACCTCCTCACCAAGAGCCGGGTGGAGACGGAGGACAAGCCCTTCAGCACCTTAAACCCCACCACGAGACTGATAAAATACCCGGAACGGAAGAACATCATCGTCACCGACACGGTGGGATTCATCAAGGGCCTGCCCCAGGTGCTCGTGAGGGCCTTTATGGCAACCCTCGAGGAGCTTAAAGACGCCCATCTTCTCCTCCACCTCGTGGACCTGAGCGCCCCTGATTTCGAGGAGCGGATGGGGGTGGTCGATTCCATCCTCGCTACCCTGGATTTAGGGGAGAAAAACCGCTTTATCGTGTTCAACAAAAAAGACCGGGTGGAGCCTTCTTTTTCGAGGCTCGTGGAGGAGCGCTACGACGCGGTCTCCATATCATCTCTCAATAAAGAAGGCATCGAGCGTCTTGTGATGGCAATAGAGGAGAAGCTGCGGTACCCTGATTAGCCGAAGTGCTTCCGGTAGACCGATTCGAGCGCGTCTTTCACGTCCGCGCGAAACGCTTCATAATCCCTGATGAAATCCGCTCCCCGGGGAGTAATCGTCGAGCCTCCGCCGGAAAGCCCGCCTGTATGTCTCTCAAGAAGGGCAAATCCGAGTCTCTCTTCGATAAAACGGACCGTGAGCCACGCCTTGCGGTAGGACATCTTCATTTCCATGGCAGCCTGGTGGAGAGAGCCCGTCTTTTCCACGAGCTTCAAAAGACGGTAGGGGCCTTCTCCGAATGCCTTGCCGTCTTTATCGAGCCAGACCTTGTACGCAAGCTTCATATTTTCCATAGGTCTCTTTTACACCTCACCGGGGGAATCTGTCAAGAGATTTGGGAGTGCCGTCGGTGCGGGCGCGACGGCGAGGCGAAAGGGTCGTTATTCCAATTCCAAATCAGAATTGGAATTAGAGCAGGCCCTTGCCTTTAAAGCTGAAATATCCCGTATTGGTGACGATGAGGTGGTCAAGGACCTCGACCCCCATGATCTTCCCTGCATCTTTTAGCCGTTTTGTAATCCTGAGGTCTTCCTCCGACGGCTCGCAGTCGCCGGAAGGATGGTTATGGGCAAGGATCACCGAATAGGCATTGTGCACGAGGGCCTCCTTGAAAACTTCCCTTGGATGGACGAGGCTCGCGTTCAGAGTGCCTACCGAGATGGTGGCGATGCGGATGATCCGGTTGCGCGTGTTGAGCAGGATGAGCTTGAAATGCTCTTTGGCCTTGTCCGTTATGCTCGTACGCACTGCCCTGACCACGCTTTCCGGGTCCGTGATCTGGTAATCGTCAAGGTCCCGCTCCAGCTCCTGCCTCTTGGCAAGCTCGAAGGATGCCTTCAGTTGGGCCGCTTTCGCAATGCCTATTCCCCTTATGAGGGAGAGCTCCTCAATGGTCGCGCTGCTTAAGGCCTTGATGCTTCCGAACCTGGTCATCAGCTCCTGGGCGATATTCATGACCGACTTCTGGGAGACGCCGCGGCCGATGATGAGGGCCAGGAGCTCCTGCGAGGAAAGGGCCTCGGGACCGAAGCGCTGGAGCCGCTCCCGCGGCCTCTCGGGCTTGGGGAGGTCATGAACGGTAAAGAAGGCCTGATCTTTCATAGATGAGATTTACATTATAGAAGAAAAGGGATTATTTACAAAGGATAATCGAAAAAAAAGGAATAAAAAAGAGAAATAAAGAGAATCGGCCTGCGAACCCCCGCGCCGCCTATACTCCCTGAATCGGATCGCCGGTCCCCTTCCCTGAGGGGCGTGCCGCGGTATCGAGCTTGAACCTCACGATCTGGACGTGCTCTTTCAGGAAAAAGAGCTCGTCATAAAAGGCGACGGACGTGCGGATCCTGCTGATCGCCTCTTCGATGCGATCGAGTCGGTCCATATAGGGGGCCGTGTCAGTGCCCGGCCCGTAGTCGATGATCTCCTTCTCCAGTTTCCTCAATTCGCGGTAGAGGGGATAATATTTCTTCCGGTTTCGCCACGTGTAGATCCACGGCGCGACGCCGATCAGTGGCACGATGATCATTCCGAGGGGTATGAGGATAAGGGTCACCCGCTCGACAAACGTACCGGCCCAGAAGGGTAGATAGGCATAGAACCAAAGGGGTCCGGACTTGTAGAACCGCCGGGCCTGCTCGCTGATCGGGTCGTCCTGTTTTGTGAGGGTGGGGAACTCCCCTGCCCTGTTGACCCAGCCTGCGCCGTTAAAAATTTCGACCGACGCCTTGAGGAGCACATAGACCAGGGCAGGATGCAGGTCCTTACGGATAATGAGATTTACCGTAGGGGAGAGGAGGTGCACCTCCGTCGGGGGGTTGTGACTTCCCGGATCGAAGACGCCCCTCGGGAGCACCACGTGGGAAAGATCGGGAAAGCGGCGGGAATAGGCCTCTGCCTGGCTCATGCTCATGAGCTTCACGTCTTTTGCCGTAAGGAGTTCTTTGATCAACCGGTTATCGGGCGAGCCGAAGGTCATGATCGCATCCGCCCTGCCGTCGAGGAGCGCGCGGTTTGCCTCGGCATAGGGCAGATCGAGAAACTGTGTGGGCGGACCCGTGACGCCCGCCGCCTCGAGGAGGGCAAGGGAGAACTGCCTCACACCGCTGCCTTCGGGGCCGATCGCGATCTTTTTGCCTTTCAGCTGGGTCAGGTCATGGCAGACAACATTTCCTTTGTAAAAAATCCAGAGCGGGGTATAGGCAATGCCTCCCAGTGAAACAAGGTTCGACGCTTCATCGATCGCCCCGAGCATGCCCTGCATGAACCCTGCGGCAACATCGTGGCTCCGGTCTTTGAGGAGCCTCATATTCTCGACGGCTCCCGTTGTGGGACGGGCCACCACCCGGATGCCGTCACGGGCCAATACCTGCCGGTAAGACTCACCGAAGGCTGCATAGGAGCCGCCTTCCATGCCCGTGGCAATCACAATGGTTTTCGGCGGGAAGGGCTGCAGGAAATGAAAGCTCATCCATGTGACGAGAACGAGTAATACCACGGTAACGGCGATGGCAAGAGACCACGCGCTCAGTGTCAGTTGCCTGACCTTCTGACGGCCCATTTTCGTCTATCTCCTTTTTCCGGCATGAACAGGGATCATTTGGATGGGTATATTATAATGATTCTGACAAAGGTTATACAATCCCCCGCTCATTGGAGCCTCTTCCGTGGGGCGGAAGGGGCCGGAAAGGAAGGACGGGGCCCTATCCGGAACCGCGCCAATGTGGCGGTACTTATTGAGTTTCTTCCATTAATATGTCACACTATGGGCACCGGTCCTGGGAAATCCGGATCGGGACCGATTTTTGAGAGGGGTAGGTAAGATGGACGAGGAAAAAAAAGCGCAGAGATTAAAGATGGCCAAAATAATCGCGAAAGCATGGAGCGATGGGGCTTTTAAAAAGAGACTTTTCAGTGAGCCGAAAGCAGTGCTGGAAGAGGATGGAATTACCCTGCCCCCGGACCTTGAAGTGCAGGTGGTGGAACAGACGGATGAACGTATGTATGTGGTTCTCCCCTTCAAATCGCAGGATGGCAAGCGTGGACCGTGGATGTGCGAAGATGACGCATACGATTTGCCCTGCGCCGGGTGCGACTGAGGAACGGCGTGCCCTTCACCGCGAGTCTCTTCGGCATAACCCTCATTTTGCTGTAATCATTGGCCCATCCTTACAGACTTTTGTGCCCCCTTCACCCCCTGCAAAATTGTGGTTCCCACTGTCGTGATTTTTTCCGTCGCGCCATGGTGGGCGAAGATCGGATCACTGATTGGCTATAGAACTCGCCTGCTGTGCGGGAAAAGGGTGCTGAATCACAGGGCATTGCGGCGCGGGCATGGATGGGTCGACGGCCCGGCTGACCGGAAAAGAATGAGAGGCGTCGTTATATGGGCACATTCAGAATAAGGACCGGATATGCCGTAATTAAAGGCAAGGACGGCGGACGGTCGCTTATAGACGAAGAAGGAAGGGAAACCCTTTTCTCTCACCCGGCGTCCGAAATAATAGACCTTATACAACAGGGTGTGGTGAACGAGGACGCCCTGGTCGCCGCGCTCATGGAGAGTTTTTCCCCCGACCGACTCTATTATAGCCTTATTCAGCTCCAAAAGGCGGGGATCGTCGTTGCCGATCGGGCAGCGCCCGAGTCCCCTGCCGACCTCTTTCGCGCGAGGCTCACCGGCGATTCAGATTCCATACCCGCCATGACAATAAAGATTCTCTTCATGGGAGGCGCCGAACGGCCCGCCGCAGCCCTTGCCGCATCTCTTTCCCGTTCCGGGGCACTGAGTGTCGAAGGGGTCGGGAAGGGGGGCATGGCGGGAGAATACGATACCAATGCAATCTACGTGGCGGTCACGCCCGATTATCTCGAACCGGAGCTCGAAGCCTTCGGCCGCCTGGCCTTGAAGAAGGGCGTGCGATGGCTCCCGGTCAAGCCGCAGGGGATAATCCCGTGGATGGGTCCCCTATTTATCCCCGGAGAAACCGGCTGCATCGCGTGCCTCCTGGACCGGGTAAAAGGACACCGCCGGGCAGAGGCCGAAGAGATCCGGCTACGGGGCGGAAAGGAGTCGCTACGCCTTTCTGTGGGCCATACCGCGTACTCCCTTGATACAATCGCGGGACTTCTCGCGACCGAACTGGAAAAAACAGCGGCCGGAGGTGCCTCTCCTATGGGAGGCGCTCTGTTTACCTTCGATTTCCGGAGCCTTCAGCTTACCCGCCACGCCCTTACAAGGCGCCCCCAATGTCCCCTCTGCGGCACTTTTCCGCCGGGCGACACTGCCGTGCCGGAGGGGCCGCTGCGGCTCGGGTCGCGGAAAAAAGCGGAATATAGGGACGGCGGCGAGCGGGTCTGCGCCGCAATCGAGACCCTGGAAAAGTATGCCCCTTTGATAAGCCCTATCACCGGCGTGGTGGGACGGCTCGCGGCCGTCGAGGGTATTCCCGCCTGTTTCGGGACGGTGGTGCGAGGCGATTGGATCGTGCGGGGAAGGTCACATGGGGCGGCAATGAGCCGTAATGGTCGCCTCTCGCCGACCGGAATCAGCTCGGGCAAGGGCCGCAGCCTTCCCCAGGCCCAGGCGAGCGCCTTAGGCGAGGCGATCGAGCGCTACTGCTCGCAATACGAGGGCTACGAACCATGCATAGGGGCCCCTTTTACAGATCTCGGGGACGAGGCGATTCATCCCCACGACCTCATGGGCTTCAGCGAGCGCCAATATCGGGAGCGCGAGGCCTGGCGCCGGAAGGGGGAAACTGCGTACGTGCCCGATCCTTACGATGACGCACGCCCCATTGATTGGACGGCCGCCTGGTCTCTTACGCAGGGACGCCGGCGGCTCATCCCGAGCGCCTATGCGTACTACTCTTATCCGGTGGAAGGGGGAGGCGACATCTGCCCGGGGTGCAGTAACGGCGTGGCCGCGGGCAACTGTCTCGAAGAGGCGACTATGCAAGGGTTCTTTGAGCTGGTGGAACGAGATGCGGTTGCGATCTGGTGGTATCATAAGCTTCTGAAGCCTGCGGTGGACTGGCGCGGCTTCGACTCGCCTTATACTGCTCAAGTGGATCGCGCAATGGAGGAGAAGGGCATGGTCCTCGAGGTCCTCGACCTGACCCATGATCTCGCGATTCCCGTATTCGCGGCAAATCTCTTCGACCGGAACAAGGGATATTGCTTCAGGTCCATCGGGCTGGGCGCTCATCACGATCCCCGTATCGCGCTGGAACGGGCGATAGCGGAGTTGGGCCAGTCCTGGAGAATGGCCGACCGGGACGAGGGCAGCATCAGGTTTCAGGAAAGTCCCCACAGCAGGGAACCTTTCTTGCGGGCCGATCCCGATCAGGTCCCAAAGAAGCTCTCTGATTTCATCGTGCATAAGAGCGATGATTTTCTCGATGAGATCACGCGCGCGGTGCGGATGCTCGAGACCAGGGGACTCGAAATGGTGGTCATGGACCTGACCCGCCCCGATGTAGGCTTCCCGGTCGCGAGGGTCATCGTGCCGGGGCTTATCCACTTTTGGCCCCGCTTCGGGTGCCGCCGGCTTTTCGAAGTGCCCTTGAGGGCGGGATGGATTGATGAAGATAAGGGCGAGGACGACCTTAACCCCGTGCCCTTTTATCTATGAATATGGATATGGAAAAAGAGACAATAGGACCGAACCCTTCCGTCTCCGTAAAATTTCGTGACGACGTCACGATCGGGCAGTCGGCAGCAAGACGTCTCATTCTCTCGAGGAGAGGGCTGAAGGCCCTTGAAGTGCTTCCTCATCCTCTCATAGACAGGCTCATGAAAAATTGGATGACGGAGGCGCAGATCGATCGATCGGCGGGATCGGACGGGAATCCGCGACTCCTCTATCTCCTTTATGAAAAACTCGTCTCCCTCGATCTCCTGCAGGCACGATGCACCCTTGACGGAGATCCTCTCTTTTCCCTTCTCCCCGCCCCGGAATGGAGCGCCTTGCGGAAAGAGGCGCCGCCGGCAATGGCACGGCTTTCGTGTCATGCGGGCCTCAGGCGTGAAGGGCGGGATCTCATACTCGAAATGCCCCTTTCCAAAAGAAAGCTGCTGATCCACGATCAAAGGTGCCTCCAATGGATAATGGGGATGGCGCGGGAAACCCCCTCCGCGGCAGCCGGGGATGGGGCCTCTCTATTCTTCTTCCGGGCCCTTTCCCTGATAGGCGCCCTGGATGGGGGCGAGCCCGCCCGCGGCGGCTGGGAGCCTCATGACCTCACCTTCTTCCACCAGTCAAGCATCGGATTTCATGACGACCCCATAGGCGCGATGCGCCCTCTTGAAAAGATGCCTCCATCGGCGCCTGTCTTCAAGCCCAGTACGGGAGAAACTGTCTTACTCCCCGAGCCCGGTCAAGGGCTCATGGAAAAGCTCCGGGCTCCTTTCGCCGAAGTGCTCGCCCACCGCAGGAGCGGCCGCATCGCGGGAGATAATCCTCCCACCATAGAGGAGCTGAGCGCCCTGCTTCACGCGTCCGCCCGCGTGCAGGAAATAAAGGACGATGCGGTCCATCCATGGCAGGTCTCCCTCAGGCCCTCGCCCAGTGGGGGCGCGCTCCATTCACTCGAAATCTATCCCCTTGTCCGGAAATGTACCGGCCTCGCCCCCGGAGCCTGGCGCTACGATCCGGCGGGGCACCGGCTCGAAGCTATTCCTGCTGATGACAGGCTCCTCGATGAGTATCTGAAGACCAACCCTTATATGCTGCCGGACCTGGAGCCGCCCCACATCCGAATGGTCATTACCTCACGGTTTCAGCGTAACTCATGGAAGTATGAAAAGATCGCCTTGCGATTGGTGCTCCAGGACCTGGGCTGCCTCTGCCAAACCCTCAGCCTCACCGCCACCGCCCTGGGAATGGCATCATGCATTCTCGGCACTGTCGACGCCCGTCGTCTGGGTGAGGTCCTCGGCCTTGAGCCCCTTATCGAGCCGATAATCGGCGAAATGACATTATCTTCTCCCTGACTTTTTCCGTAAATGGCCGTCCCTCTTACATGCACAGTAACCCTTTAGTCCAGGTTAAAATCCTTATTAGCCGCAGATAACTACGGATAAAAGCGGACGAAGGCCGATGAAAAGAGGATGTAGGCGATTTGCCCGGCCGACTTTGGCCGGGCAAATACTCTCGGCCCTCCGGGCTGGAGCGTGTCCAACCGGCAGTGTCGCCGGTTGGACTAAAACGTTTCTATCCGCCCCTATCCGGTTTTATCTGCGGCAAAAAAAAGCCTTGCCCTGAAAGGGAGGACCCCCTAAAGACTGCATTTCAGCCTTGACTTCATGTATCAAAAATAGTACAAGTTCTATGAGGACATGATGAGCCTATTTCACAAAAGCTTTTTCTTTTTTACCTTTAGGAGGGGTTCACTCATGCCTCTTTAGCTGAAAAACGCTAAGAGCGAGGCCATGAGTGAGCCCACAAAAGCTCCCATGGCTTTTTTTGTGTCCTATTGACAGGCCGTGGGAGATATTCCCCGGCCTTCTTCATTGAGAGAGGCCGGAAGATCACGAAAAAGGAGATACAAAGAGGATGATTCACTTGCGTCATAACCCGATCCCGATCACGCCCCACTTCATTCAGCTCGGCACGCCCGATTTCCCCACCTACCTTTCCATGGGAAAGGACGGGCTGCTCATAGAGGGCGGTACGGGGGCGACCTTTTCGATCATGGTCGACCAACTCCGCTCCCTCGCCATCGATCCGGAGAGAATACAATATATCGTCCTCACCCACAGCCACCCCGACCACATAGGCGCGGTGCCCCACTTCCAGGCCCTGTGGCCCCACATAAAGCTTCTGACGAGCCCCATAACCGGGCAGGTGCTCAATAGGACCGAGCTTTTCAGGGAATTCCTCCTCACCGACCTGGGGATAGCCCAACTGATGAAAGCGAGGGGAGAGATCGACTCCCTGCCCGAACCGGTCGAAGAATATGTATTCAAGGTGGATTTGACGTTTCAGGAGAACGACAGGATCGATCTCGGAGAAGGCATTGCCTGGACAATATACGAAACGCCGGGCCATTCACCCTGCCACATCTCCCTCCTGGAAGAAAAGGAGGGCATCCTCGCCATAGGCGACAGCACAGGTTTCTGCGTCCCCGAAAAAAACACCATCTGGCCCAACTACTTCAATTCCCTGGAGAGATACTGCGACAGTATCAGAAAACTCTCCACCCTTAACGCGAAACGAGGCGCCCTGAGCCACAACGGCATGATCCGCGGAGACCTCGGCGACTATCTGACTCACGCAATGAAAGCAACCGAAGCCTACCACAACGCCATACAGGAGCGGATCGGCAGAGGAGAGGAGACAGGAGAGATCGCCCTGGACCACGCCAGATTCGTCGACAGCCTGACCGATATACAGCCCTTCAAAGTCATGTACGACCTGTGCAAGGTCCTGATAAAGAATTCGCAAAAAAACCGGAGCCCGGATCATTTTATAATGTAAGAAGCAAATCGCCCAGGAAGATCCGCCGGAACTCGCGTAAAAGGGAGATATTCAGGCATCAAAAGAAGATTAGTAGTTTGATTTGTCGACTAACGACTAACGACTAACGACTAGAGACTCTCTTTATGGTTGTTTGGAGCGGGATGGCCGTGCTGCGGGGGTCATTCCTTCCGCTCCGCCTGCTTAAGGGCCTGGACCCAAGACGCTCCCGGACTCCTCGCGCTCAGTGCGCAGTGTGTTTTTGAGGTAAGGAATATTGGTCGTCCGCAAACCGGCTGGTTCTGTCGTGCCCGATCCACCTATCCGAACGCGCGTGCCGGCTACGCCGTCACCGGAGCCCTCCGCTGCAGGGTCCCCTCAGGCCCTGCGCAAGTCGCTCCAGGAACAACCCTCGCAGCCCGACCATCAGGATGTTTCGCCGTGAATTCCAATATTTCACCAACACCCCATCCCAATCTTAAGCCGGCCATCAGGAGATTTCGCACATTAATGTCGCAACAAAATGGGAATCTCCACCATTTTGTAATGTGAGATCCCCTGAGTTCTGCCGAAAGGAGTTGCCGGGAACGGTAGTCTTCAAACGACTAACGACTAGACACTAGATAAAGAAAGAGGCGGCGTGAAATTCGGCCTGTCCGCGGCCAATCGGTTATTATTTGTGGCACTCCGCGCATTTTGTCGGAGCGTTCTTCACACCCTTTGCCGCATTCTCTTTATGGCAGGTCTGACATTTCTTGTGGAACGCATCTTTTGCGGCAGGGGCATTATTCTTCCCCTCTGTCGCCTGATGACATGTGGTGCAGGCTCGAGCTTCCTTCGGGTCTTTATCCTTGTGGTGGCAGACCGCGCACTCAACTTTTGCCTTTTTGACGTGGGTGAGATGAGAGAATGGTACGGGCGCCATTTTTGCTCCTTCAAGTTTGAGCGTCACCGTATCGGGAACCTTTTTCTCCGCCGAAGCGCTTCCCGGAGAAAACATACACATACAGACAAAGGCCGTCAGGGCCGCCATAAGATACGCTCTTGCCTTCATTCCGCACCTCCGGAGAGTCTTCTTATATTGATGGTAGGTTCCGGAAAGCCCAATGTCAAGACTGGACGTGGGACCATAGGCGTCACTTCTATCGTGTCAAGGGAGCAATCGGAATGAGGCGGCTTGATTTTTGTGGTGGCAAGGCCTTATTTTTATTGAGAGATAATAAAGTCAGGGTGATAGATAATGCTCCCGTGGCGCAGAATACCTGAACAGGTCCGACACCTTCTCGTACCCTTTGTGGTGATAATTGTCGGCTATCTCCTCGCACGATGGATGCTGGTGCCCGCTGATTTCGGTCTCTTAGGCCATTATCGCGCCTCCTCGATCAAAACGAACATGCAAAAAGAGATCCGGTATGCGGGGGCAGAGGCGTGCAGCGAATGTCATGACCGGATTGTGGCGACAAAGAGACAGGGGTACCACCGGGGTGTTTCCTGCGAAGCGTGCCACGGTCCTACCATAGCCCACACCCAGGACCCCGGGAACGTCAAGCCGGCCGTTACACGGACGCGAACGCTCTGCCTCTTGTGCCACGAGTATCTCCCTACGCGGCCAACCGGGTTCCCCCAGGTCATTTCGGAGTCTCACAACCCGACGAAGCCGTGCGTCTCCTGCCACCGGCCTCATGATCCCAAACCGCCACAGCCGCTAAGAAAGTGCGAGGCCTGTCACGCAAAGATTCAACGTGTTCTCGCCTTGTCCAACCATTCCGACCTTGCGTGTACAGGGTGTCACGAGACGCCCGCACTGCATTATACTCAACCCAGGGAATTTCCGCCGAAAAGGATACAAAACCGGAACGTGTGCCTGAGATGCCATGACAAAACCGCCTCCGGACCACGGGAAATCCCCAGGATAGACGGTGTTACTCATGGTGAAAAGTATCTATGCTGGCAGTGCCATTATCCCCACATGCCGGAGGCGCGTTAAATGAGACAAAGGACGCTCATACGATGAAGGCGGGAAGACGGGAATTCTGCACAATCATTCTGGGAGGTATCTCACTCCTGCTCATTCCGGGAAAAACAGGCCTCGCCAGGGGCAAAGGTGATTATAAGCCATGGTATGGAGAACGATACATCCCGTCGGGCCACCGGTACGGCATGGGGATAAATGTCGATCGTTGCATCGGCTGTGGCCGGTGTATCGACGCGTGCAAAAGGGAGAACAATGTCTCCGATGACCCCTTTTACTTCAGGACATGGATCGAACGATATGCGATCGCGGGAAACGGCGAAGTGACGGTAGATAGTCCAAACGGCGGGAGGGATAGTTTCAAGGACCATATCCGGGAAAAAAACGTGGTCAGGGCCTTTTTTGTCCCCAAGATATGTAATCAATGCGACAAGCCCCCCTGCGTTCAGGTGTGCCCTGTCGGCGCCACATATAAAACAGACGATGGGGTGATCCTGGTAGATGAGGAATACTGCATCGGATGCCGATACTGCATCCAGGCTTGCCCATACGGCATGCGTTATCTTAATCCGAAAACACGAACGGCGGATAAGTGCACCTTCTGCTATCACAGGATATTGAAGGGCCTTGTACCTGCGTGTGTTGAAGCCTGTCCCACGGAAGCAAGGATATTCGGGGACCTGTCGAAGGTGGCAAGCCCCTTGAGCCGCTTTGTCAGGATAAATAGGATCATGGTCCTGAAACCACAGCTCAATACGGAACCGAAAGTCTTCTATGCGGGCCTCGACATGGAGGTGAGGTGACATGGACCACGGTGCCCCGGATTTATGGCCCCTGCTCAAACAGGTCACAGGCTTCATTTTCCCTAATGAGATCGAGCTGCACTGGAACCTTCTTATCGTCATTTATCCTTACATAACGGGCCTTGTTGCGGGGGCCTTCATTCTCGCGTCTCTCGTCAAGGTCCTTAACGTGAAAGAGGTGCAGCCCGTATACCGGCTATCTCTTCTCACTGCCCTTGCCTTCCTGATCGTGGCGCCTCTACCCCTTATCGCGCATCTCAGCCACCCGGAGCGCTCTCTCGAGATGTTCCTGACGCCGAGCACCAGCTCGGCAATGGCTATGTTCGGGTTTATCTATATATGGTATCTGATGGCTGTCCTGCTTCTTGAAATATGGTTCGGCGACCGAAAAGAGCTGATCCTTCGGGCTGAAAAGGGGAGAGGCTTGAAACGCGTCTTCTTCAGAATCCTTTCCCTTTATTCAAAAGACATTTCACCGCGTGCCCTGGCCTTTGACAAAAAGGCGGTCTACGTGATCACCGTCATCGGCATACCCTCCGCCTTTCTTCTCCACGGATATGTGGGATTCATTTTCGGCTCAGTAAAAGCAAATCCCTGGTGGTCTAGCGTGCTCATGCCGATCGTGTTTCTTTTCTCTGCCATAGTTTCAGGAATAGCCCTCATGCTCCTGCTTTATATGATCATCACCCTTTTCAGCCATCGGAAGCTTGATATGGTGTGCCTCGACAAACTGGCCAGTTTCCTGTTCTACATGATGCTCGTCGATTTCTCCCTCGAAGGACTCGACTTCATTCAGCGCGTCTACCAATCCGAGGAATCCATAAAGATTCTTGGAGAACTGATCTCCCAAAGGCTGTTTATCAGCCTGATCGTGATCCAGCTGCTCCTGGGAATGCTCTTTCCTCTCATCTCCCTTTCCGCTGCGAGGATCTTCCGTTTCTCACCGGAATTCAAGAGGCTTATATATTTCGTATCGGCTGTTCTCGTGCAGTTTGGTATCTTCGCGACACGGTGGAACGTGGTTATCGGAGGCCAACTGTTTTCCAAAAGTTTCAGAGGCCTCACCGTCTATAAGATAGGCATCGGGGGAATGGAGGGCCTCCTCGTATCGCTCTCATTTCTTGTTCTTCCTTTCATGATCCTCTATATCCTCGCAAAAATATTCCCCCCCTGGGAAGAGGCATACGCCCCATCAATTAAAACCCACCACAGATCACCCACGACGTATCACGGTGCCCCCTGAAAATGGGAGGTTGCAGGCATTCTAAAAACTCAGGCCTCATCAAGGCGACCGGAAGGAGCGGGCAAGGCAATGCATCAGCCTGACAGGCGGTGAGAACCGATCAAGGAGCGACAAAAGCCGCTCACCGGATAATCCATAAGCGGCGATACCATGCACGACTAGAGACTAGAGACTAGAGACTAGAGACTAGAGACTAGAGACTAGAGACTAGAGACTAGAGACTAGAGACTAGAGACTAGAGACTAGAGACTAGAGACTAGAGACTAGAGACTCGTACATGTTTGTTGGGAGCGGGATGGCCCGGCTGCGGGGGTCATTCCTTCCGCTCCGCCTGCTCCGGGCCTGGACCCAAGACGCTCCCGGACTCCTCGCGCTCAGTGCGCAGATTGTTTTTGGGGTGGGGTACATTGGTCGTCCGCAAACCGGCTGGTTTTGTCGAGCCCGATCCACCTACCCGGCGCGCGTGCCGGCTACGCCGCCACCGGAGCCCTCCGCTGCAGGGTCCCCTCAGGCCCTCCACAAGTCGCTCCAGGAACAACCCCCGCAGCCCGACCATCGGGAGGTTTGCGGGGGAAATGTCATATACAGACGAACCCTGCTTTGCCCCGATTGATTACGGTCTGGGCAATAATAGAATGAAATCTCTGTCCCGTGTCAGGGGGGAGACCCCTCTGCATTTTCCTTTGATTTGACAATGTCGGTAAGTTGATGCACAATTGAATTTATGAGAGAGACGGTCTGGAGAACGTTCAGTTCGGGATACGGTGAATCGCTATGAGTCGGGCGCGTCCTAATGGCCGCATTCCCGCTGACAACAACCGAGGTATACGCATCATCAGTGTTCCACCAGGCGAAGCCCCGAATCATATACGTCAATCGTGGATCAATGTTGTGATTCCACTCTCATCACCTTACGATAAGACACGTCACATCTCCAGTGTGGGAGTGGTTTCCGGTCCGAAGACAGTTCTCGGAATGATTTTGGCTCTCGTACGAGGCCGGTGTTTCAAATGGGACGGATATGCAGTAGAGGCACTGGCCGCAGTCGAGGCCTTAGCAGAGAAAAACTCGGAGGCCGCGCAATGGTGGCGCCAAAACACCCCTCACCTGATGAGAGAGGGGCAACGCCTCGTTTTCCCCGCCGAGGTTTGTGAGGAAGTCCCGCTCTCCATGGCAGACGTTCCGGCTGATATCTTCAATGGCAGAAAATAAAGTTAAAATATTCTATAGCTATTCCCATAAAGATGAAGTTCTCAGAGACGAACTTGAGACATCTCTGGCGATTCTGAAGCGGCAAGGCCTTATCGAAACATGGCATGACCGCAAAATAATCCCGGGTAAAAAGTGGGATCGTGAGATTGACTCGAATATTCATAAAGCCGATGTCATCCTTTTGATGGTGAGTCCTGATTTCATCGCTTCTGACTATTGCTATGGCAAGGAACTTAACTCAGCCCTTCAAAGGCATGATGTGGGGCGATCTCGAGTAATACCCTTGATTATTCGCCCCGCCGACTGGCATGAAGCCCCCTTTGCTGGTTTGCAAGCCCTTCCAAGGGATGGCGTACCCGTTACAACCTGGGAAAACAGAGATCTAGCGTGGCTCGATGTGGTTAAGGGTATAAGGCGTGCGATCGAGGAAATCTTGGCGGACCGAGAATCATTATCGGTAACTCCAGAGTCACTGGCATTTGGGGCCCTCCTCACTCACGAATTCGAACGAATTTATTCCCGCTTGGAAAAAAAGGCCCGCACCAGCGGATTCCCTACCGGTTTTCATGATCTGGATACTGTGATTGATGGACTTCATAATAATGACATTATCGTAGTCGCCGGGCGGCCTTCTACGGGTAAAACCGATTTTGTTTCAAACATCTCTTTTTATTTGGCTTCACAAAAAGCATTACCAGTGGCTTTTTTCAGCATGAAATATACACCACAAAAGTGGATGGATCGAGTGATTTCATCAGAGACCCAGATATCATTGAGCAGAATTTTGCGGGCTACACCAAAAATACATGACGTGCCAAAACTGGCTAGAATGCGTGATATTTTTGATAAAATTCCCATTTTGTTTCAGAGTGGCGTGTCCTTTACAGATATCGAGATTCTTGAGAGGGCGACCCAAATAAAGAAAACAAACGGATTAGGGTTGCTAGTGATTGATGGCCTTGAGCACGTGACCCGAGATAATAGGGGTCCCAAGCCAAAAGATGATATAACGGGCATTCTAAAAAATCTCAAAATTATCAGTCGGACTCTGGATGTGCCACTTTTAATCACGGTTACCACCGCAAGAGAAGCGGATCTGCGCGAAGACAAAAGACCCCGAATTAAAGATTTAGATGAATGGGAAACGTTGGCGACAGAAGTCTCAGATATCGTCATTTTACTGTACAGACACGATGTGTATTGCAGTTCTCCAAACGAGCTAAGCGGAATAGTTGAGGCCATTGTGGCCAAGAATCCTTATGGACAATCTGATACTGTTCGCTTAGCCTATATGCACCAGTACTGTGCGTTCCGCAATCTCTATATCGAAAAATAGTCTGATTCGTCGAACGCGGTAATGGGGTCACCGCACTGACCCCCTGTGCTTCATGCGTTTCAAAAGAAGACGCGAAAAACGGGCAGACATGACCATTGATCTGGCCCGGCAACGTATAAGCAGATTGGAGGACCGCCATGAGCGAAACTATTAGTGATTCTTCCGGAAATGTTTTCGCCGATCTTGGATACCCGGCGGATGAAGCCGCAATCCTTCAGATGCGTGCGAACCTTATGGCCGATCTTCGGAAGTTTATTGAAGTCAGGAAATTTACGCAGGTTGAAGCAGCAAAAATTCTTGGGGTGAGTCAGTCAAGGGTCTCGGACCTCACCCGGAGCAAGTGGGAGAAATTCAGCCTCGAAATGCTTATCACCCTCGCCACAAGGGCAGGAATGCACGTCACCCTCAAAGTAGCAGCTTAACAAAAAGCTCCGTGCTGCGTGAAGCGCACCGCGCAGCAGTAGACAAAGGAGGTGCCTTGAGCAAGGTGCATTTTCGAAAGTTCTTTCCGAATGAGGGCGCGAAGCAAACCGCTCCCTGACCGCAAAGTCTTTCGCATATCAAGGCGACCAGGAGGAGCCGACGCAGGCGTACTACAGTACGTCAAGGAGAGCGACGACGCAGGCAACGCGGAGATGCGGAAGAATCTGCGGTCAGGAGATGAAGACCTTTTTGAACCGCCCCATATCCTCCAACGCCATTCCCGCTCCCAATACTACCGAGAAGAGCGGATCTTCCGTTACATAGACCTTGATGCCTGTTTCGGCTTCTATGCGTTTATCCAGGCCCCTGAGCATGGCTCCGCCGCCGGTCAGGATCATGCCGGACTCGTTGAGGTCGGAGACGAATTCGGGCGGGAGTTTCTCGAGGGCCCTTCTTACTGCGTCTATGATTGCCGATATGGGTTCTTCGATCGCTTCCTGCACTTCATCCCTGGTCACCCTCAGGCTCTTCGGGATGCCGGTCAGGAGGTCCTTGCCTACTACATTTATGCCGTCCGGCCGGGAGTCGCTCGTCGGGGACGAGGTGCCTTCGATTTTCAGCTTTTCGGCTGCGCTTACCCCTATGGCTACCTGGTGCTTTTTCTGGAGATAGCGCATGACCGATTCATCGAGCTCGTCGCCCGCGACTCTCAGGGATTCGCTGTATGCGGTTGCGGAGAGACTTATGATGGCTACTTCCGTGGTGCCGCCGCCGATGTCTACTACCATGTTTCCCCTGGGGAGCTCGATGGGCATGCCTGCGCCGATCGCCGCGGCCATTGGCTCTTCTATCAAGAGTACGTCCCTGATTCCTACCTGGAAGCAGGCGTCGATGACCGCTTTTTTCTCTACCTGCGTAATGCCCGAGGGGACTCCCACCACCATTTTCGGCTTCGAGATCTTCCTGTCCTTGCTCACTACCGTGAGATAATATTTTATCATCGCCTTGGTCACGTCGAAATCGGCGATCACCCCGTCTTTCAGGGGGCGTATGGCGCTTATGTTGGGCGGGGTCCTCCCGATATACTCCTTGGCTTCTTTGCCCACGGCAATCACTTTTCCCGTATAGTTATCAATGGCGACTACGGATGGCTCGTTGAGGATGATGCCTTCTCCCTTCATGTAGATGAGCGTATTCGCCGTGCCGAGGTCCATGGCAAGATGGGTCGAGAGAAAGCCGAACAGTCTCCTTAAAAAATCCATATATCCCCCTCCTTAGTGTGGGCCTTCGCTTTGTTTCTTCGATTCGGTTTTTTCGAGCAGGGTCCAGAGGTCTTTGCCGTCCTCGGGGAAAGAGGCGATGCCCGATTTGACTGCCCCATCGCTCTCTCCGGTCTTGTCCGGGGAAAGGCTCTTTTTGATCGTATGGTTGAGCACCCTGACGAGGTTCTTTATCTCGGCGGGGTCTGCGCCCCTTACGAGGGCATAGAAATGGCCTCCCCCTTTTCTCGTGACAAAGGCGCCCGTTCCCGCGCAATATTTGATTACTTTCGCCGTGCGGGTAAGGATTGCGTTGGTGAGCTCATATCCCATCTTTCTATTATACACATGGAGATGGAGAAGTTTCACGGACAAAAGGTTGAATCGGTCGCCTTTGGCGATCATCTTTTCCACAATGCCCAAAAAGGTGGTGAACTGGATCGCGCCCGTGATCGGCTCGAATTCCTTTATCTTCTCCAGGTGCTCCTGCATCCACAGATAGGCATAGTAGAGGGAGAGCAGGGACGACACGATGCGGAGCAGCCCGATGGCGCCTTCTTTCAATTGAATATCGGACCGGGAGCCGAACCCCATGACGCCCACGATTATATCCTCGGCCATAAGAGGGAACCCGAAGAACTGGCGGGCTTTTATGGGCTCTCCCGGGAAAAAGAGGGGCCTTTCCTTCAAGTAGCCGCTGTTATGGGGCAGGAGCAGCTCTCCCCCTCCTTCCATTACCATGGAGGCGATGCTCCCCCCGGGAAGACATTCCTTTTTCAAGTAATCTCCCCGGGCAATCCCGAAGATGTCGTAGATAAAGATCCTGCCGTTTCTCTCCATGCCTACGAAGGCAAAATCTGCCCCCGACAGGGTGAGGACTTCTTTCATAATGTCCTTCGCCGAAATTTTCGCGGCATTGAGCTCTGAAAAGAGGCTTATGATCCGTTTTTCCCCGTGCAGCTCCTCAACCCGCTCTTCGAACTCCCGGGAATTCTTCTCCCGCTCCATCTCCTCATGGATCATTGCCGCGAAGCTCCCCAGTATCTTCTTCTCCTTATCGGTAAAGACATATTTCTTCTTGCTGTCGACGACTATCACGCCGTCGCCGGCCAGGGGATAAGCCATGAAGGATTTGATCTCCTCCCGGCTGCCGTAGTAGCCGAGAATATCCTCGTCCTTGTCGAAATTAGGGATTATAAGGGGCTCACCGTGCTTGACGGCCCACCCGGGAAGACTTCCCTCCAAGGGAATGGACCGCTTCTTGTCGAAACTCGTGGAGAAGGTCACGGAGGAGAGGCAGACGAGCCTGTCCGCCCGCTTCACGTAAAGGGCGACGGTAAAGGCTTCGTAGACGTTGAAGATGAGCTGGGAAAAACTGTCCAACATGATCATGGAGAAAGGGTTGCCTCTTGCGGGACCCCTTCGACAATGGCCGGGCTATATTCCTCGAAAGTCACGTCCCCTTGGAACTCGAACCGTTCCAGGAGCCGGCAAAAATTGCAGACCTCTCCGAAAGAGGGATATCCGCAGCGGCCGCAGAAGCCGCCCACTTTCTCGGGGGCTCCCCGCTCCTTCACCACCTTCAGGTATCCTTTTATGAACTGGAGCTTCGTGCCCGGTGATTTTTCCTCGAGCTTATTGATCATCGCCTTGTAAGTGAGCGACTTCGCCTTCAGGGAAAAAGGGCACTCTTCATAGATGTAGTCGATATTGTTGATAATCGCATAGGCGGCCATCTCCCTTTCGGAGCAGAGAAACAGCGGCTTCACCTTCTTCGAGAGGTGGCCCTCGGTGCCTTCGAGTGCGACGTTCTTCTTCCAGAGGTACTCGTCCTTCCAGTAGAGGACGTTGCCAAAGAGGGCGGCTGCCTCATCATCGAGGTTGTGGCCGGTCACAAGGGTGTTGTACCCTTTGTCCATGCACACCCTGTTCATGATGTACCTCTTTACCGTGCCGCAGGCGGAGCAGGGCGGGCGGCGGATGGCGCGGGCAAGCTCTTCGATGCCCCTTTGAAATACGTTGCGGAATCCGAAGACATAGACCTTTCTCCCCAGAGCGTCCGCTACCGTCCTGATCTTTGCGAGAGAAGGTTCGGAATAATCTTTAATGCCGAGATCGATATAGATCCCGTCCGCCTGATAGCCCAGCTTATTCATGATGTGCCAGAGGGAGAGGCTGTCTTTGCCGCCCGATATGGCCACCACGGGGGTATCGGTCTCCTCGATGAGGTGGTATTTCGCGATGGTGGTCGCCACTCTTTTTTCAAGGAAGGCATTGAAATCGGAAGCGCACAGGGCGGTGTTATATGCCTTCAGGCTGATGGTTGCGGTCTGCCCGCAGACCCGGCACTTCATCCGCCTGAGATGACCCTTACCAGTCTGACCTCATCCTCCTTCTCGAGGCGTGAGTCTTCGGTAACCAGCTTATTGTTCACCACCACGAGGTGGGACTCCCGGTTGAGGGAGAGGTGCGCGAGGAGCTTGAGGATCGTCATCGGTTTTTCGAATTCGTGGACCGTGCCGTTATATTCAACTTTCATAGGTAATGTTTAGCATGGAAGAGCGGTCATTGTCAAAGCGGGCTCTCCCCTCCCGGCACTGATTTTGCATACCTGGTATGCAACATTTGAGGGAGGGGGAGATTAATGGCAAAACATGCAATAAAGGCGGCATCAGCGGCAGACACGGAAATGAGTCAGGCAATGAGAAAGGTGCGAAAAGGCGTGGTAAGCTCGATCATGAGCACTACCCCGAGGGTCAGCGCCGCAAAATGGCTTCAGGAGAAGGATGCATCCAGGGGACCCCGGAAGTGAACCCTTCGGCCGTCAAAATACTGATCAAGTGTGTCAGAATTTACTTCGTCTACGGGATGACGCTGAAAAGACAGAAGGGTCTGAAGGAGAGAATCGAAGCACTCTATGGAGATCAGAGGGAGGATATGTCGGTCTGAGCCTTTTCCGCGACCCTTCTCCCCATGCGCTCGAAGAGTATCTTCTTGCCCTCGTCCGACACGCTTACCTCGTCCTTCACGTCCCTGTCCCGTGTTGCCGAGATCACGTTGGTGAGAGTGTCTCTCTTGTTTTTTAGGTAAGTTCGTATTACCGCGCCTACCTGATGGTCTGTTATTGTCATCCTGACCTTTTTCTCCTGTTCTAGTTATCGCGCGAACCAAAGATTACTTAAGTTTTTTTTCGGGAAAAAACAGAATAAATTACCGATCAAAGAAAACAGCCCATATATCGGGTGCTTATCGGAAGCTTGGATAGAGAATAAAAGGAGATCGGGGCCTTTGGGTGAAGACGGCCCCGACTTTTTCGCTCATTCCGCCCTGATAGGGATTTTTTTGGTGCCCTTCAGCACGGCCTCCGCCTTGGGAAGGGTGATCGAAAGGACCCCGTTCTTGAAAACGGCTTTTGCCTCGTCTCCCCTGACCTCGACCGGCAATGAGACGGACCTTGAGAAGGAGCCGTAGGAGCGCTCCAGGAGGTGAAAATCTTTCCCCTTCTCCTCCCTCTCCGCTTTCTTCTCCCCTTTGATGGTGATCGCGTCTTTTCCGAGGGAGATGTCGATATCGTCCCGGCTCATTCCCGGCAGCTCCGCCGTGACGGTCAGCTCCTTGCCGGTGTCGACCACATCGACGGACGGAGTAAAGGCCCCGGGTTTTCCTGACGCCGGCGCCATGCCGAAATCATTGAAGAGGTTATCGATCATTTTGTTCATATCCCTCAAAAAAGAAAAGAAGGGATAATCGGACTGTAAGGGTTTTCCCGGAAGCGCCTTCTTGGCCTTTTCGGCTGAAGGCATGAGGGTTTTGGCTGCCATAATTTACCTCCCTGTATGCGCCGGGCCGGGCTCCAAAGAAGCACGCCCGGCGTCCAATTTCTTTGATCCAGGTCAGTCCCCCGACCGCACTTCGATCTTCCTCGTCTTCATCGCCTCAGACTTCGGGAGAATGACCTTCAACACGCCGTCTTTTACCCGGGCTTCAATCTTCTCCCTGTCGATCTCTCCCGATATGGTGAAGACCCTCTGGTAATCCCCGACACCGTATTCCGCGTAGGCGAGCCGCATCTTCCCGGGAAGATCGGGGTTGACCTTCCCGTATATGGTGAGGACGTTCTTCTCGAGGGTAATATCGACCGAACTCTCATCGACCCCGGCCATGTCCGCGACCACCACTATATTGTCCTTTTTTTCGATTATATCGACGTCCGGATTATAAATCCTGCCTGCACGGGTGCGCTCGACCCGCTCGGGCTGATCCGATTCCTTTTTTTTAATCTCTGTATCGGCCATTGTGTCCCACCTCCCTCGACTCTATTCGGATTGAATGCTTATTTTTCTGGGCTTTTCCGATTCCGCCCTGGGCAGGGTGATGAAGAGTACGCCTTTTTTAAATTGGGCTTTCACCTTGTCCGCCTCCACGTTGAAAGGCAGTTCCACGACCCTTGAAAATTGCCCGTACCAGCGCTCCCTCCGGTGGTACGACTCTTCCCCCGTCACCGGTTCCTGGTCCCGCGAACCCCGCAGCGTGAGAGTTTTGCCGGTGACCGAGATATCGAGGCTTTGAGAGTCAATGCCCGGTACCTCGGAGGTCACTACTGCCTGGTCCGTTTCCGTCCACACGTTTACCGCGGGGAATTCACGGACCGAGGGTGATGAATACCTGGACAGGACCCGATTCATCTCGTTTTCCATGCGTTCGAGATGAGCCCACGGGTCGAGCCCACTCCCAAATGTGCCGAATCCTTCTGTCCACAACATGGCTCCTCCTCCTTATGTGATATTGTTCTTTATTGGGACCACCGTTCCCGGGGTCCCCGGCCTGTTTAATCTCTCCAGATTCATTATTTTCATCGGGTATGCCCTTTGTCAAGGGGTGTCTTCCAAAGAAGCGAAAATCTCGGATGTGCCTATTTTCGTACACAAGAGAGCGTTGATTTCGACAAAAAAATGCTTATATTTAATAAAGGATTTAATCAAGGCTTTCGGCGTCAGCTCTTCTCAAGGGGGAGAGTCGCCACTGAGATGATCAGGAGTGTCAGCCTGCAAAAGGCCGGACATCTTTATCGAGGACTGACGGCGGGACCTAAACCAGAGGTGAAGGATGAATTGGGAAAAACTGACCATCAAGGCACAAGAGGCTATCGCAGAGGCCCAGAAGAAAGCCGAGGCCCTCGGCCACCAGCAGATCGAGGCGGACCACCTCCTCTTAAGCCTGGTGACCCAGAAAGAGGGCGTGGTAAAACCAATCCTGGATAAGCTCGGGGCCGCAGCGGACGCCATCGCAGGGGACCTCGATAAAGAGCTCAAGAGGGCGCCCCGCGTGGAAGGAGGAGCCCAGGTATATATATCTCCCCGGTTAAAACAGGTGCTCGACATCGCATTTACCGAGGCGGAGAGGCTGAAAGACGAGTATGTGAGCACCGAGCACCTCCTTATTGCCGTCACGGAAGTCCCGGAAGGGGCAGCCTACAACATTCTGAAGCGTCACGGCGTCACCAAAGACGCGATTTATGCGGTGCTCAAGGATATCAGAGGCTCCCAGCGGGTCACGGACCAGGCGCCTGAAGAGAAGTATCAGGCCCTCCAGAGGTATACGAGGGACCTCACCGAAGAGGCGAGGAAAGGGAAGCTCGACCCCGTGATCGGCAGGGACGAAGAGGTGAGGAGGGTCATGCAGGTCCTCTCCAGGAGGACGAAGAATAACCCCGTCATTATCGGCGAGCCGGGCGTAGGAAAAACAGCCGTCGTCGAGGGGCTGGCCCAGCGCATAGTGAGCGGAGATGTGCCCGAAACCCTGAAGAACAAGCGGGTCCTTGCCCTCGACCTCGGGGCAATGCTCGCAGGGGCGAAATTCAGGGGCGAATTCGAGGACCGGCTGAAAGCCGTGCTCAAGGAGATCGACGAGGCCGCGGGCGCCGTCATCCTCTTCATAGACGAGCTCCATACATTGGTAGGCGCGGGCAGCGCCCAGGGCGCCATGGACGCGTCCAATATGCTGAAGCCCGCCCTCGCGCGGGGAGAGCTCCGGTGCATCGGCGCGACGACCCTCGACGAATACAGGAAATATGTGGAGAAAGATGCGGCCCTGGAGCGGCGGTTCCAGCCCGTCATGGTGGGCGAGCCCTCCGTGGAAGAGACGATCGCGATCCTCCGCGGCTTGAAGGAACGGTATGAGCTCCACCATAAGGTGAGGATCCAGGACTCCGCCCTCATCGCCGCGGCGACCCTCTCCCACCGGTACATCACGGACCGCTTTCTGCCGGATAAGGCCATCGACCTTGTGGACGAGGCCTCCTCGAGGCTCAGGATGGAGATAGACAGCGTGCCCACGGAGATCGACGAGGTGGAGCGGCGGATCATCCAGATCCAGATCGAGGTGGAGGCGCTCAAAAAAGAGAAGGACGAGGCCTCGAAGGAGCGCAGGGGAAAGCTCGAAGAGGAGCTCGCGGAGCTCCGTAGCGATGTGGCGGTGAAAAGAAGCCATTGGGAAAAGGAGAAGGCCCTCATCACCGGCATGTCCGAGACAAAGGAAAAGATCGACAGGGCGAGGATCGAGGCGGATGAGCTCGAGCGAAAAGGCGAATTCGGCAAGGTGGCGGAGATACGCTACGGCCTGGTTTCCTCCCTCGAAAAAGAGGTGAATGAGAGAAACCTGCAGCTCCAGGAGCTTCAGAAGGACCAGAAGATGCTCAAAGAGGAGGTCGACGAGGAGGATATCGCAAAGGTCGTCTCCAAGTGGACGGGAATACCCGTATCGAAGATGCTCGAAGGCGACATGGAGAAGCTCGTCCAGATGGAAGAGAGGATGCACCACCGCGTCATAGGCCAGGATGAGGCCATAGAGGCGGTATCGAATACGATCAGGCGCGCCCGCGCAGGGCTTCAGGACCCGAACAGGCCGCTCGGCTCTTTTCTCTTTCTCGGCCCCACAGGGGTGGGAAAGACAGAGCTCGCCAAGGCGCTGGCCGAATTCCTCTTCGACGACGAGCAGGCGATCGTCCGGATCGACATGAGCGAGTTCATGGAGAAGCATTCCGTGGCCCGCTTGATCGGCGCCCCTCCGGGCTACGTGGGATACGAAGAAGGGGGCTACCTCACCGAGGCGGTGAGGAGAAAGCCTTATTCCATCGTGCTCATGGACGAGGTGGAAAAGGCCCACCCGGAGGTATTCAACGTGCTCCTCCAGGTGCTCGACGACGGGAGGCTCACCGACGGCCAGGGCAGGACGGTCGATTTCAAGAACACGGTCATCATCATGACCTCGAACATCGGAAGTCAGTGGATCACCGAGCTCGCGGGCCAGGATTACGAGGAGATGAAAAGAAGGGTGACGGAAGCGGTCACAGGCCATTTCAAGCCCGAATTTATCAACAGGATCGACGAGATGATAATCTTCCGGTCTCTGACGGTGGACGACATCAAGAAGATCGCCGACCTCCAACTCGCCTTCCTCGCGAAGAGAGTGGAAGAGCGGGGCATCGAGCTTACCTATACGGAAAAGCTCAGGTCCCTGATCGCAAAGGAAGGATACGACCCGATATACGGCGCCCGGCCGTTGAAGCGGCTCATCCAGAAGAAGCTTCAGGACGGGTTGGCTCTCAAGATCCTGAAAGGGGAGATAAAAGACGGGGACAAGGTCAAGGTGGATGCCGACCCAAAGGGCGGTGTGGTCTTCAAAACGGCATAAGGATGTAAGGATAAGAAAAAGCTCCTTTCCATAAGGTAAGGGAAGAGGCGGTCCGGCCGGACCATGGGGCCGCCTCCCCTCGATCAAAAAAATCCTTTTTAGCCGCAGATAAGGGCGGATAAAACCGGATGAAAACAGATGAAGATAGAGTAACGCGATTTGCCCGGCCGACCTTGGCCGGGCAAATACTCTCGGCCCTCCGGGCTGGAGAGTGTCCAACCGGTAGTGTCACCGGTTGGACAAAGAGACGCCTTCATCCGCCCCTATCCGGTTTTATCTGCGGCGAAATAAAGGGTGTGAACTTGCACTTAGCACTTACACCGGCGCCACATTCCTCTTGACACTCAAGCGGGGATGGTTTAGATTTGATTTCCTGTAGGCGCGTAGCTCAGTGGGAGAGCGCTACCTTGACACGGTAGAGGTCAGGGGTTCAATACCCCTCGTGCCTACCATTTTTTTTGAGCCTGCCCCGTAAACGGGACTTGCAGGCTCACCCCCGCCTTTCCGCCATCTCCGGCGGTGACTCAATCTCGAAATCCTCAAGGTAGCCTCCGCTACCCCGCTTAGAAGCGCCTACTTTTGGCTCCGGTTTCACTCAATCCTCCCCACTGAATCTGACGAAAACTCGGGCGCGATCCTTTTGCAAGTCCCGCCTACTAGGCAGGCTCTTGTCGCTCCTTAGATACTCTCGCGCCCGATGGGCGTAAGAGTCAAAGGCGAAAAAAGAATCTTATTTGCCGCAGACATCCACCATCAACTCCATATTCAATTATCAAAGAGCCACGCTTCATAATTCCCATTCTGCTCAACGAAAGTGGTTTCACGCCCCCCCATCGACATTTCCCGGCTTGTGCCTCTTGTGAGTCACCATGGGGGGGAGGGGGGTGTCGTTTCGTTTTCGCGGAATTATTGGGGTTTTATCTCCTCAAACAAACTCATCTGTCAGTTTGAAGACCTGATGGACGGACGTCTTATCGAGGGTTTCAAAGAACCCCTCATATCGCTTTCTCTCTCGCTTCAAGACCTGCGATAAGCCCATCCCTGTTCAGATCTTTCACTGTCCTATCCTCTTTCTGTTCTCTTAGGGCGCGGCTCTTCCAGCCGCATCGGTCTCTCCATGCCGAGATCGTATTCCTGTGTATGACAAGCCCCTCTGCCGCGAGGCGCCGCGCCGCTTTCCTGGCGTTATTCCCGCATTCCTTCCATACGAGATATGCCCTTTCAGCCGTATCTTCATCATACCGTACCCGCATGGGAGTGCTCCTATCGGCGCCGGGTACTATTCAAAGGATGCCGACCCGTGCGTCTCGTGAAGACTAACAAAAGGGCCTCCCCAAGTCCTTCAAAGCAGTTGAAAAAACTCTCTCAGACGCACGCCTCACCCTGCTCCTGCCGGACCAAAAGAGTACTTCAGCCGAAAACCTGCGTGCCGCCAGTAGCTACGGCTATTGAAATACTGAAGGTCGGGCCGATTGCTCATGGTTTAGGCTTATATCGAAGGACGCGGAACGCTACCGACATGCTGAATTAGAAAGACATCTCCTTACGTCATGCGTGCAGGTCGAAATTACAATTTTCTCTGTTTTTGTTGTTGGCCCGATTGTCACCGCCTTCGTGAAAGTGACGAAGGCGGCCGATCTTTTTTGTCTCATCCAGCCAAAAAGACGTTGAACAATGCGACGACGTGCACACATAAACGAGGGGCGGGAAGAACTGGGAGCTAGGGGGTTCAAACAGACGTTGTTGGAAAACTTTATCGTGCATTGGGATTCATGGCGCCGACAATAGTTCACTTTGAACCAACGTCCCTCAACCCTTCCAACGAAAGTGGTTTCACGCCCCCTTTTCGACTTTCCCGGCTTGTGCCTCTTGTGAGTCACCATGGGGGGGAGGGGGGTGTCGTTTCGTTTTCGCGGAATTATTGGGGTTTTATCTCCTCAAACAAACTCATCTGTCAGTTTGAAGACCCTCCCTGGCGCCGGGTACTATTCAAAGGGACGTCCGACCCGCCGCGTCTGTGAAGACTAACAAAAGGGCCTCCCCAAGTCCTTTAAAGCAGTTAAAAAAAATCTCTCAGACGCACGCCCCACCCCGAACGTGCTCCTGCTGGATCGAAAGAGGGGCTTTTGCCGAAAACCTGGGGGGCGCATGCAGTTGGGGCTACTGAAATACTGAAGGACCGCTCGGTCATATGGGTGGTGCACTTTGAAATGGAATTCACCAAGAAGATTGGCCAGTAATGCGCTTTCCTGCTATAGGTATGTGGCAAGGCGGGAGCGGCCGGAGTATATGCCATCTGCAAACGCGGGGTCGGTGGGTCGGGTGACATTCTTGTGGAGCGGGCGATCAAGGAGGTTGACGGTACTACTAGATTTAACTTGAAATATTTGATGATTTGACTATTCAATAATACATTCACTGTACTGGTGGGGGCGCATAGCCCGTTTGTGTAGCGCCCATACTATTCAGTTCGCCCAGAGGAAGGGAACGTTGGCGCCTAATCATCCTTTAGCAAAGAGCAAATCGCTGTTTGATCAACTTAGCCAAGAATATCAAAGAATACTCGAAACAATCAGGTCACACGCGGAGCCCGTTCTCAGCAATATTCAAAGGCGTTTTCCTGCATTTACATTGCATGACTGGAAACACTCGCTGTCCGTCGAGGAAAACCTGGTGGAATATCTCTTTGATGACAATAAGAGTGGTGGCCTGAACGACGAAGAACGATTTGTCCTGGTAGCCAGCGCATGGCTACACGATATAGGAATGGCTTATGTGATTGATCCAGATGATGATATTGAGACTGTTAGGAACGATCACCATATTCGATCTTCGAAGTACATTCGGGATCATCGCCACGAATTGTCGCTGACAGAGATAGAGGCAATAATCATAGGAAAGATATGTGAGAGTCACTGCCTCAAAGATTTGTCGTCCCTACCTGAAACGGAGCCCATAGGGAAGCACTCCATTCGGAGCAAGTTGTTGGCCGCTTGCCTGCGAATTGCAGATATTTTAGACGTTACCCCTATTAGGGCGCCGGAGACGGTTTTTCCTCTGGTTAAGGGAAAGGACGCGACTTCAGACGAACATTGGGGCAAACACTTAAGCATAGCCGGTCTATCAAAGGAGGATGGTAGATTAGTCCTCGCAGCGCGCTTCCAAACCCGGAAAGGAAAGGCGAAATTAGAAGAATTAGTAGCATCCATCGAACAAGAGCTTCATCTCTGCCATAAAATATTGAGCAAGAACAATGTGTTTCTGAATGAACAAGTTGAGCCACGAATAGAAGAGACCGATTTCGATTTCTATAACAGTCGATTTGAAAATGGTCTAAACGCCAAAGGTGTACTGGAACTTCTTACTAAGGGAATATACAACAGAAATGACATTGCAATACGGGAGATAATCCAAAATTGTTTCGACGCCTATAAACGGCGGCGAAAGGAAACGGGGGATGACGGAGGAAGTCATGATATCCACATAAGCCGGTATCATTGCCAGGACGGAAAAGCCTATCTCAGCGTCAAGGACAGCGGGATTGGCATGTCTGCCAATGATATCAGCGAGTACGTCGCGGTGATCGCGAAGAGCATTAACGATAGTGAAGAGATCAGATCTATTTTCCAGGGAACGGATGCTTTGATTTCTCAGTTCGGAATCGGACTTCTCTCCTGTTTTGCCATTTCGAAATCGGTCACCATACGCAGCTCGAGGGAAGGATATCTTCCGGTAGAAGCCTACATAAAGAATGCTACCTCGAGATTCAGATACAGTAGGCTCTCTCAGCATGACATCGGCACGGAGATTTTGCTGGAATTAAATGATGCCGGAAAGAAAATTGATGTGCTGAAGGCAATCAAATACTATATCCGCAAGGCAACCTACAGACTGTTCTATGGAGAGGCAGAGGTTTTGCCCGAGGAAGATATTGATGATTGTCGAATTGCGTACCAACCAGTAGATGTGAACATGACGTTTAGTCGCAAAGAGTGTGGCCGAGATTTTGAAACGGCGGATTATAATGGGCATATTGGTTTATCCGATAGCGACGACGAAGGCATTATGGTCCTTCAGGAAGGAATATTGGTGACAGAGTCCTGTAAGAACCTCGTTGATAGTCCATTGAGTATCTTCTCCGGATACATTCTGCTTCGCCCAAAGCTTATTGATTTAACAGCATCTAGAACTGAGATAGTGCAAAATAGGAAATTCAATAAACTTAAGGAAGAAGTTACAAAACATGCGAAGCAACTACTGATTGATTCTATAAGATTGGATGTTAAGAATAAGAGAATCCATGGCCGTAAGGATAATCGTCTTACTGAGAGGGCGGAATTGTATTTCAGATTAGCATATGATCACAAATATGCTGCTGCAATTACCGGCCTTTGTGACAACCTCGAATTTGTTGTTCATGCTAAAGATGGCCACAAGAGGATGCCATTATCTAAAGTCAGGCCACGCGATAAAACTCTGTATTATCTGCAGAGCGATAAGGGCTATGTAAACTATTTCGATGAATTTGATGGAGTGAGACTGTATAGAGAAGACGATGGGGTAACTCTTTCGAAGCTCCTCAAAGAGATTTATTCGAAAATGGGCGATCCCGTCGTTGAAGCAAATCTTTACTACGGCTCAAATGACCGTAAGTATTCCGCTGTCGAATTATTAAAGCTTTACTTTGGTCCCCGCCGCATCCAAATCGTAGACCTTGCTCATATAGAAATCAACGATTCCAACCATCCACTACCCCATATTGCTAAGCACGTACCTCCTCGTGGAGTAAGTCGTCTCTTGCCAAAAGATATGTCGTGCATATCCATTCCAGGCCATAGCAAGCTTTGTCTATCTTATGAGGGCGAGTTTTGGCTCAACTACGATCATCCGAGTGTACAGAAGATAGCGAGTAAGCATCAGCTGATAAGCGCCAGTCCGTCATACAGTCTCCTCCTGAGAATATACTTCAAGCTCATAACTTTTAAATTTGGCGCAGCCAGAGAGGAGGTTGAGGCGCTCCTAGCAATGTCCGATGTGATTGAGAAAGACATAGATCCAGTAACAAAAAAACAGATTGCCGAGGTGGCCAAGAATATAGGTGTTTTAGGGGGGCCAGGAGAACTCAGCAAAAAGCTTTCATTGCTTCAAGAATTGAAGAGCGCGCGCGCGGACCTGCAGAAGCTGAATCTTGAAGACTATTTGCATCAAAACCATTATGAATTGAGCCGAGAGTTCTCTCGGCTAAAGCTGATAGCAGATCTTCATGCGCTATTCGAAGAAGTTCGTGGCTATGACAAAGAATGTGATTACACAAATCTAAGCGAGCGTGAACTACAGTATATCAAAGACCGGTTCTTACTGACAAAGGAAATCATTTCTATCACTAAATCCATAGACGGCAGAGCGATGTCGCCGTACCTAAAGTTGAGTTTTAGCGAATTGCAGGAATTAAAAAAGAGGACCCTGCTCGCAAAGGATATCATGTCAATCAAAAGGTCTTTTGACGGCAGAGCGCCAACCGAACGTTACAAGAATATGTCGCGTGAAGAATTAACCGTAGTTTATAGGAAATATAAGATGCTCTATGAAATAGCTAACATCAAATCATACTTGGAGACAGACGAGCTGACTGAGACCCTAATAGAGGAGGATGAGACAGCGTTGTTGGAGCTCGTAGAGCGTGCTTCGAGCGTCGCCGACGAACTCAACGATAAGATAGGTTTGATCCAGAACAGCAAAGTCTGTGAAGCCATATCGAAGGGACTGATCGACGCATATATAGCCCGACGCAAAGCTGAATTTCTTTTGGAGAACAAGGAGTTCTTTATTGCCTACGAGGATGAATCGTTGGAAGGTATAGACGATATTCATGCGTATTTGGATGAAATTCAACGAACCCACGACTTCTTGAGCCTGAGAATTACCGAAATAGAAGAGGAAGCGCAGAAAGACGAGGGGGATGAGGAAGGTTAGCCATGCCTTTTGGTAGTGCCTAGGGGACGTTGGTTCAAAGTGAACTTATTATTGGCACCATGAACTTCGAATCAACGCGATGCACACTCCAAAACTTCACTTTGAACCAACGTCCCCTAGTTCCGCCTTGTCTTTTGCCATAGCGATTTCGTGCCTCCTTTATGATTGTTTTGGACGCTCCTCTGTCGGAGGTGCCTTATTTGTGGCGCCAGGAAGGCCTGTAAGAACAAAGAAGATGTATGAAAATGAGCTTCCTATGAAAAAATATCCGAGAAGGATCTGAAAGATGCTAACAAGTTTCGGCAGTACCGCCACTGGCAGTATATCTCCATACCCAACAGTACTCATGGTTACAACGCTAAAATAAATAAAATCAACGAGAAGGTTATTGCTAGCGTGCATAATGGTAAAAGGCCTTTCGCCGGTCGGATTAGTGTCAAAATAAATCAATAAATAAATACAGGCAAAAGATAGCGCTATCATGAAGTATGCTCTAAAGAGCAGGTTGTATACGCCCTGTAAAAGAGTCGTCGCC
>DASXUJ010000039.1 GCA_036504895.1 Syntrophorhabdaceae bacterium | reverse complement strand
TCCCTGCCGGCCCAGCCAGGAATAGAGGTTTGCCGTGCCCGCGTGCATCAGGCTTCCAAGCTCGTTGGCATTGGCAGCCCGCCAGTCCGTGTATCCACAGTATATCTCGTTCCCTGCGGTCACCATTACGCTGACCCAGTCATTTGCCTCCACCAGCGCACTGTTCTGCGCCCACATGAGACGTGTCAGGTTATCTGTTACCGCGCAGCCGTTGCCGATAAGGGTGAACCTGGGGCTGGGCCAGACGACCCCCGCCTGGAATTCGCCGTCCTGGCCCGTGGCCTTGCAGGCAATCTGCGTCCCCGAGGCGTCATAACAGAACTTCTGACCCGTGGCAGGCAGATTTATGGATTGCCCGGCGGCCCCGCCTGCAGCCATGCAAATCAGCAATGTGATCGCGATACATAGAGCCCCTGACTCCTTTCTCCCAATTGTCATGACTTTTTCCTCTCGTCCGCGGATGTGGTCGTTTTGACCACAATTATATAATGATTGATGGGGCCTTATCAAACATTCTCGTAGGGTGAAAAGATTCTTTTCGGACCGGCCCTTGAAAATTACCGGCCCCTGTGTATAGATGAGGAAGAGAGGCAAGGGAACCGGCAATGAAATATGGCATCGCGGTGCACGGCGGCGCAGGAGCGCCGGAGGAATTGAAGGATGGATGCGAGGGCGCGGCCCGTAAGGGACTCAGTCTCCTCGGGAAAGGCGGCAGCGCCCTCGATGCCGTCTGTGAATCAGTGCGCCTCCTCGAGGATGACGGCAGGTTCAACGCGGGAACAGGGGCCATCCTCCGTCTGGACGGCAAAACCCGTGAAATGGACGCGGCGATAATGGATTCCTCCGGCGCCATGGGCATCGTCATCGCAATAAGAGAGATACGAAATCCCGTGCTCGCCGCCCGCGCGGTCTCCGCCACGCCTCATGTGGCGCTGGCGGGCGTGGGGGCGACCTCTTTCGCACGATCGAGAGGGCTTCCCTCCCTGGATCATCTGCCTGCCCATGTGAAAAACCGCTATGAGAGGATGAAAAGGATCATTGCGTCAAAGGGGCTTGAACGGGAATATCCTCATTGGGCGGGTCAGGATGTGAGACTCCTCTGGAATTTCGACGCCACTACCGCGGAAGAGGCGATCTTTACCGATACGGTAGGCGCAGTCGCCATGGACCGAAGCGGTCTTTTTGCAGTTGCAAGCTCCACGGGCGGCGCCTCACCCATGCTTCTGGGCAGGGTGGGGGATACGGCCATGGCGGGATGCGGTTTTTATGCGGGCCCTCTCGGAGCCATCGCAGTCACGGGATTGGGCGAGGAAATAATAAGAAGGATTACGGCAAAAACCGTATACGACCGGCTGAGCCGGGGTGAAACGGCCGATGAGGCCTGCGCAAAGGGTGTCGCCATGTTTCCCGATCATGTGGCCGTGGGGGTGATCGTCATTTCGGGATCGAGCCTTGCCACGGCCGCGAACCGGCCCTTTCCCGCCTTTACCCTCTCTGCCGATGTATAAGAACAAGTCTTCCCTGCATGGCATGGGTCGGGAGGCCTTATTTTGCATAGAAAGAAGGATATACAGATGAAGAGCTTTTTCATTCAAAGGTCGGCAGGCCCATTTGCCCTCTGGCTTGTCCTTATACCCCTCCTCCTGTCTGCCGGACCTATGACGGTCAATGCGCAGCCGCCGCCCGTGAGCCCTCAATTGGTCCGGGAGGGCGATTTTGCGGTCATGCTCCTCAATGCGCTCGGGATGGGTCAGGTCGACGACGAGGCCGAGGCGGAGAGCCGGCTCGGGGACGCGGGCATCACGCCCCGCAACGGCTGGATCGCCGATTATCCCACCACTCCGGATATTTTGGGAGAGATCCAGGCTTCCGTGGCCGAGGCATCGCTGGCCCGGCGCATCGGAATTGGCCGGGATGACGCCCTGGCCCGCGTTGCCGGTATCGCCTACGATTCAGGTTTGTCCGTGATCCCCTACAGTGGAGAAGGGCCGACCGCGGGAGGGCTTGCAAGCGCGGAGAGCTACCCCAGCCCCGCGGCGATAGGAGGCTTTTACTACGAGGAGGGCCCTCCGGTCTATACCTACTATACTCCGCCTCCCGATTTCTATTACCTCTACGTCTATGTCCCCTATCCTTTCTGGGGCCGGGGTCTCTGGTTTCCCGGCTTTTTCGTGCTTCACGATTTCCACAAGGTTTTCCTCCGTAACGGGAGGGTGGTGCATTGCTCGAACCATTTCAACGACCGGCAGGCCCACAGGGTCTTCAGGGTCGATCCCCTGAAAAGGTTCAGGGGATCGACGTACGCGGGCATAGGCGCTCCGCGCTCCGGAAAATATCTCGCTACAGGAGTTCCCAGAAGCGATCTCGCGGTGTTCAATGCCATCCGTCCGAAGATGTTGGCGCCTAAGATCGATCCGTCCCTCTGGGGAAAGGGCGCCCCGTCTCCCCAAGGCCAGCCCGGCAATGCGCCTCGGGGTACTTCCCCCGGCGGCGGCCGAAGGTAATCGAGGGCCCCCGAAGTCGTCTATTTATGCGCGGATCACGAGATAAAGAAAACGCCCGCCTTTAAGGCGGGCGTTTCACAAGAGGAACGGCTCTCCCCTATTCTTTTCTGAACTCTTTCTCCATCGCCTCTTTGGCGGGTTTTACATAAATCTCTCTCAGCTTCGGCTTCTCGATCTTTCCCGCAGGGTTACGGGGGATTACGGTGTAGACGATCTTCTCGGGCCATTTGTATTTGGCGAGGCCCTTGTCTTTACAGAACTGGATGATCTCCTCGTCCGTAAGGGTCTGGCCGTCCCTGGGCTGGATAACGGCCATTACGATCTCCACGAGCCGCGGGTGGGGATATCCGAACACTGCCGCATCGGCGATCTTGGGATGTTTCCTCAGCGCGTCCTCGATCTCGGCGGGGAATATATTCTCTCCTCCCCTGATGATAAGGTCCTTTGACCTGTCGGCGAAGAATATGAAACCTTCCTCATCCTCATAGGCAAGGTCGCCCGTATAGAGCCAGCCGTCCTTTATCGTCTTCGCCGTCATCTCCGGATTGAAGGCGTACTCCTTCATGAGCCTCGGGCCCTTGAGGAGAAGCTCTCCCACCTTCCCGGCAGGCAGCTTGTTGCCTTCCGTGTCGACCACCTTCGCTTCCATGAAGACGGTCGCTTTTCCGATAGAGCCCGGTTTCCTCATGATGTCTTCGTCATAGCAGTTGGTGAGGCCTCCGCCTCCGCCTTCGGTGATGCCGTAAATATTGGCGATGGGTACATTCGGGAAGATCTTCTTGGAATCTTCGAGGAGTATGTAAGGAACCGGCTGGGCCCCTATCTCCACATGACGGAATGCGGATAGGTCGTATTTCGAAAGGTCGACCTGCCCTGACTTGATCGCGTGGATCACATCCGACCAGGTGGGCACCGTGTTCCAGCCGCCCGTGCATTTCTCGTCCGCAATAGAGCGGAGGTAGAATTCCGGCTGGATCTCCATGGGCATAAGCACTTTGCCTGCCGCAATGTAGGAGGGGAAGGAGAGGAAGAGGGTCCCGCTATGGTAGAAGGGATGGGGCGCCAGATAGACGCTGTTATATCCTTCGTTATAGGTCAGGGCATTGCCGAGGCCGATATAAAACAATGTCTCGTGGGTATGAGAGACCGGTTTAGGCGCACCCGTGGTCCCCGAGGTGAACATGAGCTCCGCCATGTCGTCATCTTTTGTCTCCACGAGCACGGGGGCCGGATCGCCCGTATCGACTATCTCCTTGTAGGACTTGTAGGCATCGGGCACCTTTTCGCCGAAGCAGATGAAAGACTTGCAGTACTCCATCTCCTTTATGATCGGCTCCATACGGGGAATGAACTGGTCGCCGAAGATGAAGGCCTTGCATTTGGTCACATCGGCGGCATATTTGATGTCTGAGCTTGCGAATCTGAAATTGAGGGGGGTAATCGTCGCCCCTGTCTTCAGTACGGCAAAGTAGCTGGCATACCACTCCATGGAATTCATCATGAGATGGACTACGATGTCGCCCTTTTTCACACCGCAGTCTTTCATCAGATAATTGGCCAGTTTGTTGGCCTGATCGTCGAACTGCTCCCAGGTCAGGCTCCTCCTCAAGCCCTTGGATGGGTAGCTTTCGATGATGAACTCCCTCTTCGGAAATTTGCTTGCGTTCAGCCCGGAAAACATAGCAAAGTTCATATAACCCTCCCTTCGTTTTTTGTGTTGCTTCGTGTATACAATGCATGATAGATTTAGCCCAGGGTTTTGTCAACAACAAAAAATTTCAACAGGGGGTTATTGCAATGAGCGATGTGCACGTACACATTGGGGAGGTTCTTGCGCGTAATGCGCGGATGTATCCACAGGATATTGCGCTTGTGGAGCGTTCACCGGCGGAGCAGAAGAGAGTCGAGATCACCTGGAAGGAGTTCGACGATCGGGCAAACAAATTCGCGAACTTGCTGACAAAGAAGGGCGTCAAGAAAGGGGACAAGGTCGTCCACTTCATGATGAACTCGATCGACTGGCTGGTTTCGTATTTCGGCATCATCCGAACGGGCGCTTGGGTGGTACCGTTGAATTTCCGTTTTACGGGAGAAGATGTAAAGTATTGCTCCGATGTTGCGGAGCCGGTAATCGTGGTATTCGATGAGGAGTTCACCGGAAGAATCGAATCCATTAAGTCGCAGCTTCCGACAGTAAAAAGCTACATCTGCGTAGGCAAGAATATTCCGGCGTTTGCCGAATCATATGACACCCTTATGACAGGGGCCGATGCAACGCCCCTTAACGTGGAGATCACCTACTCCGACCCGTGCGGCCTCTATTTCACTTCCGGCACGACGGGACAGCCGAAACCGATACTCCTCACCCACAACAACATGGCATCCGCATGCGTGACGGAGAATGCGCACCACAAACAGACCAAGGAAGATGTCTTTATCCTTATCCCGCCGCTGTATCACACGGGAGCCAAGATGCACTGGTTCGGCAGCTTCGTGGTGGGAGGCAAGGCAGTCATTCTGAAAGGCGTCTCCCCCGAGTGGACCCTGGAAGCGGTAAGCGAGGAAAAAGGCACCATCGTATGGCTCCTCGTGCCGTGGGCTCAGGATATTCTGCTCAAATTCGACTCCGGAGAATTGAAGCCGGAGAGTTACAACCTCGGCCAGTGGAGGCTCATGCACATAGGAGCCCAGCCTGTGCCGCCCGCTCTTATCAAACATTGGAAAACTTATTTCCCCAAGATGGATTACGACACGAATTTCGGATTGAGCGAGTCGACCGGCCCGGGCTGCGTACATCTCGGCATGGGCAACGAGCATAAGATCGGCGCCATCGGCATACCCGGATTCAACTGGGAAACGAAGATCGTGGACGAGAACGGCAAAACCGTGCCCAATGGCGAGGCGGGAGAGCTCTGCGTGCGCGGAAACGGCGTCATGAGAGAATACTACAAGAACCCCGAAGCCACCGCCAGGAGCCTTATCGACGGCTGGCTCTTTACGGGAGATATGGCCCGCCAGGACGGAGACGGATTTATCTGGCTTGTCGACCGGAAGAAAGACATCATCATCACCGGCGGCGAGAACGTCTTCCCCGTGGAAGTCGAGGATTTCATGCACACCAACCCGAATATCAAGGATGCGGCGGCAATCGGTCTTCCTGATGAGCGTCTCGGTGAAATCGTGGCCCTTATCGTCGAGCTTATACCGGGCAAGACGATGACCGCGGAAGACGTCCTCAAGTTCTGCGAGCCCCTTCCGAAGTACAAGAGGCCGCGCAAGATCTTCTTCGGAGAAGTACCGAGAAACCCGACCGGCAAAATAGAGAAACCGAAACTGAGAAAACAGTATTCCGGTATGGCGGAAGCATTTAAAATTTAACGTAACAGGCAGCGAGGCGGGACTGAGGAAGTCCCGCCTCCTTCCGAACCTTGCGGTCACAGTGGATTATCCTACAAAAATAGAAGAAATAATCGGATACGGCTTCAAAGACAGAGAACTTTTCGACCAGGCAATCACCCACACCTCATGCTTTAACGAGAAGAAGGAATCGAGGAGATCGAAGAACGAAAAACTCGAATACCTCGGCGACGCCATCCTCAATACGGTCATCAGCATACTCCTCTACAAGAAGTATAAGGACAAGCACGAGGGGTTCTTAAGCAACGCCCGCTCCTGCCTGGTAAAGAAGGAGACCCTCACCGAGGTAGCGAAAAACATCCGCCTGGGTGACCACATGCTGTACGGCAACGGAGACCACACGGTCCCCCAGGAGTCGAAGGTCCTTTCGAACATGGTCGAAGCCCTGATCGGCGCCGTCTATCTGGACGGGGGGATGGGGAAGGTCACGAAGCTCATCAAAATGCTCTTTTCCCCTTATTTCAATGAAGAAAAACTGAACGAGAAGAACCCCAAAAACACGCTCCAGGAGTATTCCCAGAAGAGATGGGGCATCCTCCCCAGATACAAGTTCGCACGAAAGACGAAGGAAGGATTCACCGTGGTCGTTTACGTAGGGACCGCGCTCAAGGCAAGGGGCATGGGCAAGAGCAAGAAAGAAGCGGAGCAGCACGCCGCCCGCCTTCTCCTCAAGGAGATCATAGAGGGCGAATGATCGTCCCCATTTTTCTCCCCCACCTGGGCTGCGGCGACAGGTGTATCTACTGCGACCAGACTTTCATTACCCATGTCGGTTCAGGGGATATGGCCGCGATGGTCGCGCGATACCTCGGTCCCGTGGAAGGCAGCATTGAAGTGGGCCTTTACGGCGGCAACATCTTCGGCCTCGACCCGGCGGCCCTCACCCGGCTTTTCCGTTTCTTCGACCCCTACCGGGATAAGATCTCCGGTTTCAGACTCTCGACCAGACCCGTGCCGTTAACCGACGAGACCATTCAAATCATGAAGGAAAACCGGGTAACCCAGATCGAGCTGGGTGCACCCTGTTTCAACGACCCTATCCTCCATATTCTCAACAGGCGGCATACCGCGGCCGACGTGAAAGAGAGTTTTGCACGTCTCAAGGCCCAGGGCTTTCAAGTGGCCCTCCAGGTCATGGTGGGGCTCCCTGAAGAGACCATGGCCGATATTGTCGACACGGCGGACAACCTGCTCCTCCTCGCGCCCGATTACGTGAGAGTATACCCCCTCGCCGTGCTCATGGGAACGCCCCTGGAGACCATGTATCGGGAAGGCAGGTTTATTCCCCTATCCTTCGAGGAGAGCGTGACAAGAACCGCCTATATCTACCTCCGGTGCCTGCAGAGAAGCATCAAGGTCGTGAAGATGGGCCTCACGGATAATGAAGTGATCAAGGAGCGGGTCGTGGCGGGCTTTCACCATCCCTCCTTCGGATACGTGGTGAAGAGCCGGGCCTTTTGCCTTGCCGTGATCGCCCGCATCCGGGAAAAGGGCATGAGAGGGAGCATTACCGTGGAGGTGAACAAGAAAGATGTGCCCCACCTCGTGGGTCACAAACGCTCCAATATGGGATCTTTTTCAAAAGAGGGCGTCGAGGTTGCCTGGCAGACCGGCGAGAGGCGGGAAGGCTCGTTTCTTATCACCTATGGAACGGACAGGGTCGAAGGAAGCGTCTTCGACGCCCTCACCATGATTCCCGCATAAGACCCGATTTCCCTTCATAGACAATCTCTTTTCCTGCTGTCTTCCACAGGAGGGTACGGAAAAGTCCACGTCTGTCAAGGTTCAAGGTCGAGGTGATGCGGAGGAAAAAGCGCATCCGGTCCCGCATGACGATCCTTTTCGGAAGGGTCGTGGTGAGCTGGAGGAACATCTTTTTAAGGCCCTCCATGTGGAGCGCGGCAAAGGCGAAATCCTCCACGTCGAGAAGCACGAAGTCCCTGCCGCCCAGGACAAAGAGGTTACACCCCTTGAGGTCGTTATGCATGATCCCCCATTTGAAAAGCCCATCGAAAAAAAGGGCCATCCGATCTATGAACACCTTTCTCTCCCGGTAGCTCATGTCATCGTAATGGGTGTCGAGGTACCTGTCGAGCTCCTGGCCCCTGCCCTTCAGATCTTCCATGGCGATATAGCCCTCCTGCCCCTTTGAGGGCATGAGGCAATAATAAGGCTGGGGCACCGCGGGGATATCCAGGTAGAGGAAGACCACGTGAGCCTTCCACGCCTTCCTGAGCCTCCTTTCATCCCTGAAGATCTTCCGTATGTGGTCGCTCCACCTCTCGACCCTCACCTTCTTATCCGTCTTTATGGTCTCCACGAGGCTACCCACGGCAGAGCCTTCGCGGCCATTCACATAGAGGCGGTCGCCGCTCACGGAGACTTTGGAGTTCCCTGTGAAGGCGCGCTCCTGCTTCTTTTGGAACCACCGCGCCACGAGCCTGTGAAGCTCTGCTTCGAGGCGGGGCCGGGGCTTCGAAGAGCCGTAGGACTCGAAGAAGGCCTCCTTCTCCTCTTCCCGGAGGTCGTTATAGAGCGACACGAGGGCATGGGAGAGGTTCGAGACCTCGTCGGCAAGGCGGAAGGCCTTCTTTATCTGCATCTTGTGGAGGTCGATGAGGCAAAGTCCTTCGGCGGTGACGAGGATATTCTCGAGATGGAGGTCGTTATGGCGGACATGGTGGCGCGTAAGAGTATTGAGAAGGAGTGCGAGCTGTGGGAGGAGCCGCGCTTTCTCCCCTTCCGCGAACATGCGGGCGAAGCTCGGCGCGTCGACCCATTTCTGGATCGCATAGGAGCCCGTGGCGGAGAGTCCGTATCCCAAGGGCTCCGGGGTCGGCACGGATAGGCAGAGGAGCCTCTTTGCCGTAAAATACTCCTTCTTTCCCCGGGGGGCCGCAATATTTCTCACATATCCTGCCATGCCCTTCTCATGGAAGTACTTTATGAAAACTTTTCCGTCTTTATAGGGATGGACGCCATAGCCGCGCCTCGTCTTCCCCTGCTCCGAGACGTCCCTCACGACTTCGGCAAGCCCCTCGTCTTCGATATACCATGTGATGCCGTTTATTTCCCGCTGTTTCATAAAGAATCGATAATCTCCGCCACTTTAGGCCCCCAGACCGCGAGGGAATAACGCTCTTCCGCAGTCTGGCGGGCAGAACGCCCCATCTTCTTCCTGAGCTCCGGGTCTTTGGCGAGCCGGGTAAGGACATCTTTCCAACCTTCTATGTCGCTCCTCATGAAGCCGTTTGCCCCTTCAACGATCATCTCCATGGCCGCGCCCACAGGATGGGTCACCGACGGAAGGCCCGAGGCCATATACTGGATCAGCTTAAGGCCGCACTTTCCCCGTGACCAGATATCATCGGTCAGGGGCATGATCCCCGCGTCAAAACCGAGGAGGAGCTGCTTTTCTTTTGCCTTTTCCCATTTTTTGAATACCATGCCCCCTGCCCTGACCTCCGGCGCCCTGTCGGCCACAATTTCAAAGGAGCATGTCCCATTTTCCGTCAGGTCCCCCATGAGCCCCTCGAGTCCCGCGAGATATTTCAAGGTCGAGCTGCTCCCGATCCACCCTGTGACGGGTCTTGGGACCGGACCGTGGGTTTTTACCGGATATTCCGCGGTATCGACCACGGTGGGTACATAGAAAAGCCCCTCGCTACGATAATTCGCGGCCTCGGAGAGAAGGAACCTGTTCCCGCAAAAAATTACATCGGAGGCGGTCACCATCCTGGCGAACTTCCTCCTTCTCGTGGCGCTCTCACCCCGGGGGCCGTACATGATCGCATCATCGAAATCGAAGACCAGCCGCTTCGCAAGGGTCCGCAGCATGGAAAGCTTCAAGGGATTCATGAGGAGGCGCTGGATGTAGACCACGTCGCTCGCGCGCACCCGCGTCAGGAGAGCGGGAAAAGCCGTCTCCGTAGTGCAGAGCTCCACCGCGAATCCCCGCGCCTCAAGGAAAGGGAAATACTGCTGAATCCTGTATCCCTGGGGGTTTCGATGGGTGAGAAAGAGTATCCGCTTCAAAGCCCTTTCACCCACTCGAAAAGTCTCGGGGCACAGGCGCTGACCGTATACCCTTCCATAATCCGCGTCCTTCCCGCCCGCCCCATGCGCTCTCTCAGGCCGGGGTCCTCGATGAGGAGGGAGAGCTTTTGGCCCCACTCCTCAATCGATCCCGCCCGGAACCCGTTCACCCCGTCTTCCACCACATCCCTGTTTATCCCCACGGGGGTGCAGACCACGGGCGCACCCACGCCCATATACTGGATGATCTTGAAGCCGCACTTGCCCCTCGACCAGAGGTCGTCGAAAAGGGGCATTACCCCGATATCGAGGCGGCAAAGCTCGTCGACCTCGTCGTTTAGAGTCCAGGGGATCTTTATAGTTTTTATATCTTTTGTATCGATAAAGGTATCACAGATAAGGGCAAGCTCCACCTTCGCCCCGTATTTCCGGCCGAGGGCCTCCCATACGTCCTTATAGCTCTCCATATAATGGATAGACCCGTGGTCGCCGATCCAGCCTATTCGCACCGCGGCGTTCTCTTCGTATGTCTTCTCCCGGTATCGATCGCCGTCGATGGGCGTGGGCAGGACCACGACCCGGCGGTGGTACTTCTGTGCCTCTTCCTTGAGAAAGGCATTGCCTGCGATTACAAGGTCGGTATATTTGAGCATCCTCTTGAAGCTCATCCTGCGCCGCAGGGAGTAAGGATTTTTTGCAAGGGAGTTCTTAAACATGACCGCATCGTCAAAATCATAGACGATCTTCTTTCCCAGTTTTTTCAGAAAGAGCAGCGCCGAGAGGGGAAGGCGTTTACGCTGGACAAAAATCACGTCCGCACTTCTGATCGCCGGCATGAGGCTACGCCACCCCCGAGCCCCCCGGGGAAACTCGCACACCTCCGTTTCAACCCCCGCGCCATTAAGAAAAGGAATGTACTGAAGCACCCGAAGCCTGCTCGCCGCCACATCGTGACCCTGAATGAAAAATAATATTCTCATTCCTTCTATCTATATCCCGATTTACGATTTACCATTTCCGATTTCCGGCCCTTTCCTTTCCGCATTACACCCATTACACCCTTCACACGCCTTACACTCATCACTCCTTCTCCCCCACCGCAAAAATGGAGATCGCGTAGTCGATGGTGAGGAGACGAAAGAGGAATCCCAGCACGTAGACCTTCAGCACGTACCGGTGAATCGCGTCGTTAAAGGACCTGTACACGTCCTTGATGCCGAAGCCCGCGAGCATGAGGAGCCCGCACAGCTCGTCATAGCCGTAGAAGGTCCTGTGGGTCGCATCTCTCATGTAACGGGAGGGATTGAAGATGTTTGGGGTGGACAAGATAATAATTCCCTTTGGGCCCAGGATATCGTGGAGCCGCCTGAGGAGTGCGAGCCCACCTTCCAGGTCGAGATGTTCGATCACCTCGAACATGATCACGGCGTCGAATTTCTCGTTGATGTCCGCAAGGTCGTAGTAATCATGAGCATTGCCCCGGTCGATATCCATGCTCTTGTAGGTGACTCTCATGCCGAGCTTTTCGATCTCCCCCTTCATCCCCTTCATGCCCGCCCCTACATCGAGGACCCGCATGCCGTCCTTCAAATAGCGCGCGAGGAGATGGGACCTCTTCTTCACCCGCGGCACGTCCCAGATATCACGGTACCGGCCGTGGATCTTGTCCCTGTATGCAAAGAGCTTCGACCACTCACCCGATGGGTTTTCCATTTCCTACCTCGACAAGTATTCTTTCCATCTCCGACGCGTTCCTCTCGATGGTAAATTCCTCGAGCTTCGCCCGCGCGTTCCGTCCCATCTCCCGCCTCACGTCCTCATCGAGAAGGTCTCTCAGGGCCGAGGCAAGGCCCGCGATATCCCCCGGCTCATCGAGGACATAGCCTTCTTTCGGGGAAATGAGCGCCGATGCTCCATTCCACCTGGTGCTGATTGTGGGAAGCCCCGCTGCCATGCCCTCCATGGTAGTGAGGGAGCAGGCGTCGTAAAAGGTGGGGTGGGCCAGTATCTGGGACGATGCATACATTTTTTCCGGCTGCCCCGTCTCTCCGAGAAAGGTGACGAATTCGCCGATCCCTTGCTTCGCGATAAGGTCGGTATAGCGCTCTTTACGCCCCCGGCCGAGCACGTGGAGATGGAAATCGTTGCGCTGTCTCGAAAGCTCGGCCACTGCAAGTAGAAGAGGGTAAAGTCCCTTGAGCCTGAAATTCCCGGCAGAGAAGAGTATCTGTTTTACCCTATCGGAGGACGGCTCCCCAGGCGCGAACCGCACCGTATCCACGCCGTTATAGACCACCTCGAAGGCAGAGTCCCCAAGATTGTAATATGCCGCCATATGGCCTTTTATCATATCCGATATGGCCACGATCCTCTTGCACTTACCCGACCGGATGACATATTCCTGGACCCACTGCTGGACCTTCTGATTGATGCTGCTTTTGAGGAGCATGGCTTTCAACCGCCTCTCCCCCGGGTCCTGGTAGCTCGCGATCTCCCGCTCCATCCAGACCCGCTGCACGCCTCCGTGGCTCTGATAGACGTCCGCGGAAAGGGTATTCCCGAAACCGAGCATCACATCGAGCGAGGCCGCCGCCACGTGTTTTCGATGGCTCAAAGCGAATGAGAGGGGCCGGAGCCACCGGGGAAAAGAGACAGTCGAAAGGCGCACCAGCCTGACGCCGGGCACCGCAACCCCACCGGAGCAAAAGACCACCACCTCATGCCCCCGCTTCGCAAGGTGCGTCGACAAATCGAACGCATACCTCTCCGCCCCGCCCTTCCTGGGGTCAAAATTTCGAATCGCCAGTCCTATTCGCATAGTTATCAAAGGAGAAAAGCTGTAATCCATTACAATACAATAAATAAGATAGGGCTGCAAGTCTAAGCCTGCCTTCGTCATTGTGAAGGATCGCGTGACAGTACGGAGTAGGGATAGTGAACTGCTTAAGGTACCTACCTGTGCTTCGCCTACAAACCCTCTCTCATGTGTGGAATCTGCGCGCCCCTTATCTGTTGCGGTGCAATTTTCAGATTAGGAATGGAATTCTTGTAAAACGGTCCCTGCAAGGGATAGGAGACACTCGGGCACCGCCCGAGAAAAGAAGGTGGAAAACTTTCGCTTGATTTATGGAAAAATTAGGATAAGAATATATCAAAAAACAACTTTTGTCCTAAAATGTCCATTAGATGAGCCATCAGCACCGTAGTTCAGAGTGTTCGGCATGGCATGTCATTCAACTTTTTTGAACATCATTTTCCATCCGACGAGAGCATCCGCGGCATTTTGAAAGTCCAGACAGGCGGTCCCAAGCCGGCCCGGCCAAGAAACGGAGGAGGTATGCTGAAATGGATTACTCAGTTTTGAGTTTTTCCAGTAGTGTGAAGCGGTTCGCTGTAATGGCGGCGGTGGTATCGATCCTGTTTACCTGCGGCTCAGTTGCCCGGGCAGATACGTTTCTGTCGGGCAAATCGGAGGTGCGGTCGGTAAGCTGCGCCGCCGACACACGGGAGAACAGGCCATCTCAGAATATCAGGAGCTTTCATGAAAAGAACCGGAGCCTGCCGAGAGGGGCGGTCAGCGGCCTTCAGGACGACGAGGTATTCGGTACTTACACGGGATACAATCTCGACCAGTATCTCTTTGACTCGGAGGGGCCTATAAGGTTCCCAATCAATATCACCCGAGTAATCAGCGGAAGCAAGAATGATTACGACAGAATCATCGTGGGCCAGCCTAAACTCGTCCTCAGGGTCTGGGACGTGGACCGCGCGTGCGGGGGTGCCTGCAGCAACTGCTGTGAAGTCGACACGGTCTATCTGAACGGCCATTATATCGGCACCCTTGACGGCGCAACTGATAGCTGGAGCACCTTCACTTTCGATATTCCTGTCCAATGGTTCGAGGATGGGATAGTCAATGACGCGGCCTACAACGGCTCGCTCCTTGCCCCCACGCCCGGAGAGAACTGGATAACCATAAATATCGACACGAACTGCGGCGGGTGCTGGGCCGTCCAGGTGGATTACGGAGAGATACAGGTCCAGGCCATGCGGCCGGCAGTGCTGATCCATGGCATAAAGAGCCAAGCGAACATGTGGAGTACCTTCAAGACCTTCATTCCTGGCGGCTTGAGCGAGGCATTCGATGTGAACGGGGACGGCGACACATTTACCAACGGTATGCTCATACAAAATACACATCTTCCTCACGCCCTCACGAGCTTCGGCGTGAACAAGGTAAACTTCATCGCCCATAGCAAAGGAGGGTTGGATACCAGCGTTGCCCTCATAGGTAACGGCGACAAAGTGGATAATTTCATAACCTTGGGCTCGCCTTTCCAAGGCACCGAGGCGGCAGACCATTTCCTCCAGGCCCATGCGGGACTTACAGGCGCACACGACCTACTCCTCACCAGCTTGGTTGCAGACGCACTGAGCACCGCGACCCGTGTGGACTATTACAACGTCTTCTCTTACCCTGAACCGGGGGTGCAGCAGTATCATTACGCAGGCACAGAGTACGGCGCCGAGGACACCAAATGCCTTTTATATAGGCTAGGGTTGATGCCCTGGCACAACGTTCAGATCTTTGGCGTGGAAAACGACGGCTGGGTACCCCTGAACCGCTCCTACCCACCATGGCGGGCTTCGGTAAATCTAAGCTCGGCCACATCCCACACGGACAAGTGGTATCTTCAGCCTTCAACCCCTGCCTCTCCCCGCGGAATGGCGTTCGAGTCGGCCGTAGGGCAGTGGGCGGTAAATATCATGCGGGCCAGCGCAACAGGTATCCAAGCCGTGAGAAGGACCGGGCGATCGGCGGTCGATCAGCGGCGCCTGTCCCAGTACCTTGCTAGTCTCAAAGACCTGAAGACCTCCGCGAGTTCCCAACAGGCCAAGTCGGTCTCAGTGTCGATGCACGCGGGGGAAAGCCTATCGGTAGATGTTTTCATCGACACCACGGTCACGGAGCTGAGGTTCTATCTGTTCTACGGGCCGGACACCGGGAACGTCCAGGTCACCCTTACCACACCTACAGGCTCGACGGTCAGCCCCAGCCAGAATTCCGATTTCCGGGCCTTCGCCTACGAGGGGGCAAAGCCCGCAGCAGGAACCTGGAAGGTGAACGTCCATGCCATCGCCGACTCCACCGTAAAAGGCGCGGTCGAGGTGGTGACGAGCCTCGCCCTTACGGCTTCGGCCGACAAAGACACTTACGCTCAGGGTGAGGCGGTGACGCTGACGGCCCGCCTGGCGAAAGGCTCTTCCGGCGTTACGGGCGCCACTGTGCAGGCCTCTTTTATCGGTGTGAGCGGCACGGTTGCGGGGACTCCCTGCGCCCTTGCAGACAAAGGCGGGGGGAACTACCAGGCCTCATGCTCCCCGTCAGGCTCGGGCACCCACTCGGTCCTGGTTACTGCACAGGGCACCTCCTCGGGCAGGAGCTTCGAAAGGGACGTCTACATCCCCAAGATCACGGTGACCCCGGCGGGGGCGCATTTCAACAGCGTCAGCTCAACGAATCCGAGCGATACGAACGGTAACGGCCTTTACGATACCCTCACCGTCCAGGCGACAGTTCAGGTCGTGGCCGACGGGCAGTACTCGTCCATAGGGACCCTTTCGGACCCGAGCGGGACGGTGGTGGCCAACGCAGCGACTATTTCCCAGGTGACGGCCGGGACGCGGACGATCTCCCTTGTCTTCGACGGGAAGACGATTCGAAGGTCCGGCAAGGACGGGCCCTACACCCTTGCCCGGTTCGCCATCTACGATGTGGGCCACAATGGACTCGTGGTTGACGAGAGGACGGACGTCTATACCACGGCGGGTTACCATTCATACGATTTCGAAGGATCGGCCCTGAGCCTCGGGACGGGTATTGATCAGGGGACGGATGCGAACGGAGACGGCCTCTTCGACACCCTGAACATCGAAGTGGACGTCGTGGTGAGCCCGGGCTACGAAGGGACTTATGCGTTCAATGCCCAGCTCACGGATGCGAACGGCACGGGGATCGTCTGGTACTCTAACTCGAGTAAGTACCTGGCAGCGGGCTCGAACACCCTTCAGTTCTCCTATAGCGGGACGGACATATCCTCGAGCGGACTGGCGGGACCGTACCGGCTCGCGAATTTTACCCTTTACAACCTGGGCGACTCCACGATCAGCCTTTCGAGCGCCATCGCCTACACGACAGGGACCTACCTTGTCTGTCAGTTCCAGGGCGCTACTCCGTGTAACCGTACCCTTACGGTAACGGCCACGGGAAATGGAGCGGTGACGAGCACCCCCGGGGGGATCGCCTGCGGCGCCACATGCGCGGGCACCTTCGTGCTGGGCACACCGGTCACGTTGACCGCGACCGCGACCCCGGGTTCGGGCTACTCTTTCAGCAACTGGACCGGCGAATGCGGCGGCACGTTCCCCATCTGCCAGCTCACCATGACGGAAGATACAAGCACCGGCGCCAGGTTCGTCTCTGACAGAACGAAGAGGTTTTTCCTCACCACATCAAGGACAAGAGCAAACAACGGAGATGGCACCATAGTAAGCGACGACCGGACCATCAATTGCGGTCCCGGCGCGACAACCTGCAGGGCTTCCTACTACAAGGAGACGCCCATAACGCTTTCGGCCACGGCGGCCAGGGGGTCCTACTTTACGGGATGGAAGCCTGCGTCTCTCGGGTGCGCGGCAACAGGCTCCTGTACGGTGGCGATGAACGCGGCAAAAACGATCCAGGCCACCTTTGTGGGTCCCCAGAAACTGACTGTGGTGAAACAGTCGGTCAAGAAAGGCTCAGGCACGGTCACCAGCGCCCCTGCGGGCATCAGTTGCACCGGCACTGCCCCGTGCAGCGCCTACTTCCCCCTCCACCAGGCGGTAACGTTGACCGCCTCCCCGGCCGGTGGCTCGACCTTCACGGGATGGAAGCCTGCGTCTCTCAGATGCTCGGGGGTGAGTTGCACCGTTACCATGGATAAAGCCCTTACGGTAACCGCCGTCTTTACCAAGATGGCGAGCACCGCGGGGCAAGAGGATTAGCACACGACATCTGGCCCTCCCGTCCTTTCACATATAACGGGAGGGCCGAATGACTGTACCGAGGGGAACACCACAGGGGCGTCGTTCCTTCCCTTGGCTTTCTTCCTGGATCCGCTGATTTTTTATAATTTTTCTTGATGCGATGCCGGAGGGGAAGGAATAGGCCCCCAGTCCGTCCGTCTTTCTCTCGACTGCCTATACGCGATGAAACTTACGCATTTATTTTCTTGGTTTTCCCGCGCCTTCACCGCTCAAGCATCCATGCGGACCATGTCTTTTCGCCGGTTGTAGCCGCAGGAAGGGCAGTTCTCTTTATGAACGCAGAGTATCTCGCCGCATTGGGGACAGGCCCATTTTTCCTTTTCCTTTATCACGAAATTCCTGATGCCGAATTTCTCGATATTGTCGAGGTTTTCGATCATGCTCATGCCGTTCCTGGCTCTGTACCGCGCGTCCAAACGAATGAGCCTGGAACAGGGATAACTTTAACAACCGAAAGGACTTCTGTCCAGGCATTATGAATGTTCGCTTTGACGCGCTCGATCAGCTCCGGTGTCACTTCGCGGATGCCGTGCTCCCTGGCGTGATCGGCCGCTTTCCGGAGCACCTCCTCTTCCGTCTCACCCCGTATAATGTGCCAACACCCGCTTGACGGATCTACCTTGGCGCATGTCAGGACCTTTGCCATGGACGCACACCTCCTTGCGTGTGGTGAGCTATCCGGGAGACTTCTTTACCGAAGTTTCTTCGCCGCGGTTTCTCATTCATCATTGATTCGGAAGCAATCAAGGAAGGGGTGCTCCCCGAATGGACCTCTCCATTGTGTAGCTTTGCAAACGGTCCTATGATAAATAATGTTCCGGACACCTTGAGAAAGGGAGTTTAAAATTTGCAATTCCCCGGTCCACGGACTGATTGTAGTGGGGTTTAGAGGTGATTGATGGGTACTCTATCGAATGTTTTTAATCCAGGAAGCGTGGCTTTGATCGGCGCCTCCGACGTCGAGGGTTCGGTGGGAAGGACAATTCTCACAAACCTGCTCGATTCCCGGGTGAAAGAGATTTTTCCCGTAAATCCCGGCAAGAGGATGCTTCTCGGGCACGAATCTTATCCGGATATAGGAGCCATTCCCGGGCATGCGGACCTGGCGGTTATTGCCACGCCGGCAACAGGCGTGCCCCGCCTGGTGGAGGAATGCGGCAAAGCGGGCGTGGGCGGCGTCGTGATCGTCTCGACGGGATTCAGGGAGACGGGCCCCGAGGGACTGCTCCTGGAACGGGAGATAGGGGAGAGCAGGAGACGATACGGAATGCGCATCCTCGGGCCGAACTGCATAGGCTTTGCGAGGCCCCATGGGGGAATAAACACGATGGTCATAGATACCCTCCCTCCGCCGGGCAACATCGCCTTCGTCTCTCAAAGCGGTGCCTTGGGCGATGCGGTGCTCGATTGGGCTAAAGACCTTCACGTGGGTTTCAGCATGTTCCTCTCCCTCGGCTCGATGGGGGACATCGGTTTCGGGGATGTCATCGACTATCTCGGCGACGATCCCGATACGCGGAGCATCCTCATTTACCTGGAAGGGATCGGGGACGGGAGGAAATTTATGAGCGCAGCCCGGGCTTTTGCATTTCGGAAGCCGATCGTAGTGTTCAAACCGGGCAGGTTTGCCGAAAGCGCTAAAGCGGCCCGGTCCCATACGGGCGCCATGGCCGGAGACGATGCCATCTATGAAGCCGCGTTCAAAAGGGCCGGCGTGGTAAGGGTGGAACAGGTTGCCGACCTGTTTGACGCCGCATCGGTGCTCGACTCCCACAGGCTGCCGTGGGGGCCCCGGCTTGCCATTGTGACGGCAGCCGGAGGGCCGGGTGTCATGGCAACCGATGCACTTATCGATCACGGAGGAAAGCTGGCTCACCTCTCCCCGGAGACCATGGAGGCCCTCGAATGCGCCCTGCCTCCTTACTGGAGTAAGGGCAATCCTATCGATGTGCTCGGGGATGCCGATACCGCCCGATACGCGGACGCCATCGCGGCATCCCTCGAAGATCCCGGGGTAGACGGTCTCCTCGTCATCTACGTGCCCATAAGAACTGCGGGACCTCATGACATAGCCAGGGTCGTCATCGAGAGCGCGCGCAAGACCGGGAAGTCGGTCATTGCAGCCTGGATGGGCGGCCAAGAGGTGAGAAGGGCACGGGAGATGCTGATTCAAAACGGAATTCCCGCATATGAGACGCCGGACCAGGCGGTGCGGACCTATGTCAATATGTTCCGGTACAGGGCAAACCTGGATCTGCTCTATGAGACCCCTTCAGAGCTGCCCGAGCAGAAGGCCCCCGATAAAGGTCCGCTGAGAAGAGTTATCAGGGAGGCAACCCTTCAGGGGAAGACGGTGCTTAATGAGAAGGAGTCCAAAGATTTTCTCATAAGCTACGGCATCCCCTCGACCCTTCCCCGGGTGACCCGGACCGCGGAAGAGGCGCTCGGTGCGGCGCGGGAAATGGGCTATCCGGTGGTGATCAAGATCATTTCAACCGATATCCCGGATAGAATCGATGTGGGCGGAGTGATCACGGGGATCACCTCGGACGATCAATTGAGGGACGCCTATGCACGGATGATGAGAGAGGTGAAGGAGCGTGCCCCGGCTGCGGCCGTCGAGGGCATTACCCTTCAGAAAATGGTGGAGACAGTGGATTACGAGCTGATTCTGGGATCAAAAAGAGATACGGACTTCGGATCGGTGATCCTCTTCGGCATGGGCGGGATCGCCTCAGACCTTATCGGGGACTTCTCCATAGGCCTTCCCCCGCTCAACCAGGCCCTCGCAAAACGGCTGATGGAGGAGACGAAGGCGTACAAGCTCATCCGGGGCTACAAGGGCAAAACACCCGCGAACCTCCAGGAGATCGAGAAAATCCTCGTCAACTTTTCCCACATGATAGTCGATTTCCCTGAGATCGTGGAAATTGATATAAACCCGCTTGCCATATCACGCGGCATGCCCTGTGCCCTCGATGCGCGGATCGCCCTAGAAGCCCGATCCGTGGAACATACTTCCCCCTATCCCCATCTCGTGATCACACCCTACCCGTCAAGCCTTACCGCGGACTGGAAACTCCCCGACGGCACCAATGTGGTGTTGAGAGCTATACGACCGGAAGATGAGCCCCTCGAGCGAGAGCTCCTCGAGAGCCTGTCCCCGGAAACGATCCGGAAAAGGCTCTTCTCTTCCCTCGGTGAGCTGACCCACGAGCGGCTCGTCACCTTTTGCAACATCGACTACGACCGGCAAATGGCAATTGTGGCGGAGATCACGGAAAAGGGACGGAGAAGAATCATCGGGGTCGCACGATTCTTCGTTGACCCGTACAGGAACTCCTGCAAATTCGCGCTGGTCGTTCACGACGAATTTCAGGAAAAAGGGCTGGGTTACAGGCTCATGGAGATGCTCATAGAGATCGCAAGGAAAAAGGGGCTCCATGAGATGGCCGGAGAAGTATTGACGGAGAACAGGACAATGCTCGGCCTCATGAAGAAGCTGGGATTTACGCGGGAGTGGATGCAAGGCTGGTTAACGAATGTCAGCCTGCTCCTGAATTAGCGCCCCTCTCAGGTCCACTGCTGCAACAGCCCCTCTATGCCCTTCTATCGCCGGCAATAGCCGCAGGAAGGGCAGTTCTCTTGATGAACGCAGAGTATCTCGCCGCATTGGGGACAGGCCCATTTTTCCTTTTCCTTTATCACGAAATTCCTGATGCCGAATTTCTCGATATTGTCGAGGTTTTCGATCATGCTCATGCCGTACCCGGCTCTGTACCGCGCGTCCAAACGAATGAGCCTGGAACAGGGATAACTTCCGCAGGCGAAACAGTATTTAATCCTGACCTTCTCAAAGGTCGCACAGTTCTTGATCGCGCATGCAATGCACGATTTTGATTTGAGACTGTCCCTGCCGCGGCATCCAGGGCAGGGCTTTTGTTTTCTTCCGTATGCCCGGCAGAGGCGGCAGTTCATTCCGCAGGGGGCGATGAGCGTCGCGGGCATTACTTTTGCCGTGGTCGGTTTTTCTGAAGTCATGTCTCATTTGTGGTCAACGATCTTATTGGACCATGATTCATTGTTTTCCATCCGACATAAAATTTCAAGAAAATTCCCCTTACTATGGCGCAAATAGCATGTAAAGGCCATTAATGTTTCTTCAGTCACTTAATAAAAAGGGAGATGCATATGCATCTCCCTTTTTATTATCTTCACTCAAAACATCGGCTTTTTGTCTTACCGCCCTCCTTCAGAACCTGCCTGAGGTTGAGCGTGCTGTGGCTGCTGTCCCTGAGGCGGTCTCTGCGGCTGCTGAGCCTGAGGCGGACGCTGAGGCTGCGGCTGCTGAGCCTGAGGAGGTCGTTGCGGCTGCGGCTGCTGAGCCTGAGGGGGTCGTTGCGGCTGTTGCCCCTGGGGAGGCCTCTGTGGCTGCTGTCCTTGAGGCGGACGCTGCGGCTGCTGAGCCTGAGGCGGACGTTGTGGTTGCTGCCCCTGAGGGGGTCTCTGCGGCGCAACCTGAGGGGGTTTCTGAGGTTGCTGACCCTGAGGCGGTCTTTGCGGCTGGACCTGAGGCTGCGGTCCCTGAGGAGGTCTCTGCGGTTGCTGTCCGGGAGCCGGTCTCTGGGGCTCGACCTGAGGCAGACGCTGAGGCTGTGGTCCCTGAGGCGGTCTTTGGGGCTGGACCTGAGGCTGCGGTCCCTGCGGCGGTCTTTGCGGCTGATGTCGCTGGACCTCGGGCCTCTGCCGGTATTGCTGCTCCCTTTGATGTCTTAGCTCCTGCCTCTGTTGCTGCGGCCGGGGCTGGTAGCCCTGGACGCCCCAGGCCCCATGCCGTTCCCAATGCCGGTTATCCTGCCAGCCCCTCCAGTCCCTCTGAAGTTGCCGGTTGGGAATCCGGTCATAGTTCCAACGGTGTCCGTACCAGTCATGGCTTCTGTAGTGTGCTCTCCAACCGGGGTCTACATCGAAATAGAAAGTGGGGACGTTATTATAATAGGTCCAACCCCTGTCATAATACTGCGAGCGATACCAAAAACCGTCATGGAGACGCCACCAGAGGCCATTCCAGAAAAACAGGTCTATGCTTACATCGGGAACAACATAGACATTGTCCGTATCGGGAATGACTATCACATCCGGAGGGGCCTGAAATGCGATCGGCGGCGGATAATCGGGTGCCCCGGGTTGTGAGTCATACACAACCTCGGGCGCGACGGGTTGCGGACCATAGCCGCCGTCGGGCGTCAAGGGAGCAACCACGCACCCAGTCAGTAAGGGTAAGGTTAATGCAAAGACAATCATTATGGTTTTCAATCGGTACGTCCCTCCCGTTAGTATTTTGTAATCGTCTTTCATACAGTGTGACTCCTACGGTATCAAAAGCAATACCTATGCCAAAAATGCTTTTCTAAAATAACCTGAAATAATTGGATAAATCCTCGGTTATTGAAAGCTGAATCGCCATTTTGGTCGTTCTTTGAACAATATCCCCCCAAAAACGTCGAAGGGTGCACGGGCCGCTCTATTGTGTTCCACGTTGCATGAAAATTCAAGTAAAAGTTTTTAACCTGCAGGGTTATTAAATACCACCGGGAAAACCCTGCCTCCATGGGAGGAGATAAACCGGCGTGGGAGTTCAGCGGCAGAGGCGATGGTAAATTGAGTCCAGTCCTCGAGTAGCCCCCCGGATTTAAAGCCGGGGGGCTACTGAAATGAGATTAGCAGAGATGGTCCGGATAATTACGCAACGAAGGGGACAACGGTTGGTTCACGGATGCAATATGGCCGTATTTGACCCATAGGAAGCCCCGTGAAACGAATTTCCGAAAGGCATATTCAAAACAACGGCGACAAAGCCTCGCCAAGAGGGAGGTCCCCCGTCCTCTTCTTGAGGGTCGCAAACCTCTGCCCCTAGCCTGTCAGGCTCCCAGCAACGGTAAGTCCGACCGCCACTGCCACTACCACTATGACTGCCGTGCCGACGGGACTCTTGACCCAGTCGATAAAGAGACTGTGAGGGTCCGCCCGATGACAGATCGCGACTGCCCGGATCTGGTTCAGTTTATCACCGGGAACGGTGGCGGAAAAAGTGCACACCCGGTCGTGCGGTCCCGTAGGGTCGATTTTTCCGGCAACCCCGCAGACGCAATCTTCCGACGTCCACAGGATACTCTTGTCGGCGTCGAGGAACGCTATGTTCGACACTGCGTGAACTCCCTGCCACATGTTGTCTGTCCAGGTGTGGGTATTACCCGAAAGGTGTCCCGCCTTGTCAAGGGATATCCACGTGTGCATATGATTGCCGCTTGTCACCTGATCGTCCCGGACCCCGTATATCGGGAAAAGAGGAACCATCGTCAATGTTCCCGCGACGAGTAACGAAAAAGTTTCCCAGGGGCCGACAGCGTTGCGGTTCGCAACGAGCTCGCGTCCGCCGCCGTCTTCGGCGCAGACATACTGTCCGTTCCACGCGCGGAATGCCACCGGCGTCATTTGCCCCGGAATTATGGCCGAAGAGGCGGAAGTCCCTGTCGGCTTTACCAACACGAATGTCTCCCACTCATGGGCGGATTGCCTGTTCGCAACGACTTCCCGTCCCCCGCCGCCTTCGGCGCAGAGATATTGTCCGTTGATTGCCTTAAGAAAAACCCGTTGTCCGTAATTAGGCAACTGAGAGGGGTTCGCGGCACTGATAATTTCAAACGTCTCCCACTGATGCGGGGATTGCCGGTTTGCAACGACTTCGCGTCCTCCCCCGCCTTCGGCGCAGACATATTGTCCAAGGTTAGCTCTGAGAAATATTTTGGTATTCGCCATTGTCAGCTCCTTTCTGAGTGTTTTGTATTCAGGGTTTCAGCATTAAGCCATGGAAGGACCGGTTTCCCGGTGATCCCCGCGTAAAATCTTCCCCATGCGCGTCTCATGACGGTTCATTCAAAAACATGCGCCCGGCCCTCATGGACATCAAAAGAGGGACCTCTGTTGCGCAAACACACGGCCACCTCTTCCTTGACTCCTTAAGGTTACGACCCGTCTACAGGCATTACCTTCCGGGGGCACCCAATGCATCCGCTATTTCATCACCGCCTTTCAGTCGCAGATTGCAGCGCCATTCCCGACACAAGTTCTGGTGTATATCCTGACATATATATTTCATATCTTCGGGATGTTGTCGGTGACATGGGTCACCTTCACAAGGTCATCTGCCTCGCAAGAAATTTAGTGACTCGGTCCCCGCGTTATCTATTCAACTTCCTTGGTGGGATTGGGCTTCGCGTTGACCGCTTCGGTCAATTCATTTGACGTGGCCGCCGAATAAGCTTATAGTATATAGCAAGTAACGAGGTAGTGACCAAAAGCTGCACGAGAGAGTCCTTCAATACGCTCCTCAATGATGTTTTCACACACCGTAACCTTCGGTCAAATTCTGCTTCAGCTACTAATCTCTTTTCAAAAGAAGGTGCCATGAGTTTTAGTTCATTCAAGCTTCATCCTAAAATAACCGAGGGCGTCATTCAGCTCGGTTACACAATCCCCACACCGATCCAGATCCAGGCAATCCCGCCGGTGCTGCAAGGCAAAGACGTGATGGGCCTCGCCCAGACCGGAACCGGCAAGACCGCGGCATTCGTGCTGCCAATCCTCGAGCGTCTCCTTCCGGGGCCCCGCGGAAAAGTACGCAGCCTCATTATCGCGCCTACCAGGGAGCTGGCGGAACAGATCCATGTTTCTATCGGTGAGTTGGGGCGCAACACTCACCTTAAGAGCTGCACGGTCTACGGCGGTGTTGCTTTGAACCCGCAGATCCAGAAGCTCCGGAATGGGGTCGATATCGTCGTTGCCTGTCCGGGACGGCTCCTCGATCACATGAACCAGAAGACCATAAACCTCGCGAGCCTCGAGATACTCGTCCTCGATGAGGCGGATCGGATGTTCGATATGGGCTTCCTGCCCGATATCAGGCGCATCGTGAAGCAGTTGCCTCCAAAGCGGCAGACCCTGATGTTCTCGGCCACCATGGCGGACAGCATTCGAAAACTGACGGACGAGGTACTCTCCGACCCGATTACGGTAAAAGTGGGCCACTCGGCCCCGCCCCATACGGTCTCCCACGCCCTTTATCCTGTCGAGCAGCACCTGAAGACGGCGCTTCTCATGGAGCTCCTGAAGCATACGGACGCGGAATCGATCCTCATCTTTACCCGCACCAAGCACCGGGCCAAGCGGATCGGACAGCAGCTCGAGAACGCGGGCTACAAGGCCGCCTCCCTACAGGGTAATCTTAGTCAGAACAGACGCCAGAACGCCCTCGACGGGTTCCGCGACGGCTCGTACCAGATCCTGGTGGCAACCGATATCGCCGCCCGCGGCATCGATGTCTCGACCATCTCCCACGTAATCAATTATGATATGCCCGACACGACCGACGCCTACACCCACCGCATCGGCAGGACCGGCCGCGCCGCAAAGACCGGCGACGCCTTCACCTTCGTCGGCCGCGAAGACGAGCTCCTGATCAAGAGCATCGAGCGGGTCTTAGGTGAAAAGATCGAGCGCCGGATCGTTGAGGGTTTTGATTACAAGAAGGCCGCGCCTTCAAAAGATGCGGAATTTGCGCGCCCGCCCCGCGAGCCGCAGCGCCGCAGGACCGAGGCCAGGCCGGCCCAGCCGCGTGCAGGCGCAGAGGCAAAAACCCGTCCGAGAACTGGCGCCCTTCACGCATCAGCCAGGACCGCCCCCAAAACAGGGGCTTCAGCAACGCCTTCCAATCCCAAAGGGGAACTGCGAAGGTGGAGATCCAATTAAGCAGATTTATCGGGGATGCCGGGCTCGCCCGGCCTACTCTCCATCCCATTTATAGTCGATAAGCTCGAGGAGCACGTTGTTCATCTTTTTCGGGTGAATAAAGGCGAACCGGGAGTCCCTGAAGGGCCTTGCCTTTTCTCCTGCCGGAGAGGGTATAATGGGATACCCCTTTTCTTCAAGCTCTTCGATCGCGTCTTTCGTATTCTCCACATTAAAGCTGACGATCATGACACCCTCGCCGTTCTTATCTATCCATTGCGCCACGGGACCGTCCGGGGTGGTTGATTCCATCAGCTCGAAGCCCACGCCGGCCAAAACATATCTGGCCACCGAGATTTTTTCCGCCTTATCCTCATAGGTCTCATCAGGCTGAGATTTCCCCAGTACGGGCTCCCACGCCTTTTTTGCCTCTTCCAGGTCTTTGACCGCAATACAGATGTGGTCTACTTTTTTTGCCTTCATCTCTTTTCCCTATTACCTTCTATTCTTCGGCCGCCGCGTCCAATACCTGCCTTATGGCCCTCGTGATTTCCCGTTTGGTAAGGGGTTTCATGAGGAATTCTCTCAAGCCCGCCGCTATGGCCTTTTCACGGGAAACGGAGTCGCTGTGGCCCGTACAGAGTATGACGGGCATATCTCCGCGAATTTTCCTGATTTTTCTCGCCAGGGCGAGGCCGGTCATCCTGGGCATGGTCTGATCGGTCACCACTACATCGAATTGCGTGGGGTCGTGAGAAAAGAGCTTCAGGGCCTCGATACTGTCGGTCATCGCCGTCACCTGATACCCGAGCTTTTCGAGCATTGACTTTCCCAATTCCGCGATCACTTCCTCATCATCTATGAAAAGAATCCGTTCCTTGCCTCCCTCGACAGGGCTCGCCTCTTTGGTCTCAGGGGGAGCGTCGGTCTTCAGTTTGGGAAAAAAAACGTGAAAGGCGGAGCCGGCCCCCGGGGTGCTCTCCACGGTAATATCCCCCTCCATGGCCTTTATAATCCCGTAAACCACGGCGAGCCCCATGCCTGTGCCCTGTCCTGTCTTCTTTGTGGTGAAAAAAGGCTCGAATATCCTCGCCATCACCTCCGGGTCCATGCCCGTGCCCGTGTCACTCACCGTCACCTCTGCATAGGAGCCTGCCGTAAGACCCGGGACGGGTACACCCTCTCTCTCATCGAGGGAGAGGGTGAGGGTCCCGCCGCTTTCCCGCATTGCATGGGCGGCATTGGTACAGAGGTTCATTATGACCTGCTGGATCTCCGAAGGGCTCGCGAAGACCGCGTCGGCCTTCACTTTTATTAGCACCTCAATCTCGATCATTGCCGGGAAAGAAGCCCTCAGGAGGTTTATCGTTTCGGTGATCATTTGAGAGAGGGAGACGGGCTCTCTCTTGTATTCGGTTTTCCGGCTGAAGGCAAGTATCTGTTTCACCAGGTCCCGTCCCCTGAAGGCGCTTTTCATGACGAGCTCCAATTTCTTGCGGGAGGGGTCCCCGTCGGCCGTATCTTCGAGGACCATCTCGGTAAAACCGATGATGCCGGCGAGAATATTATTGAAGTCATGGGCAATGCCGCCCGCGAGGGTGCCGATTGCCTCCATCTTCTGCGCGTGACGGAGTTTTTCTTCCGTGATCTTTTGGGTAATCGTATAGCGGATGGAGCGCTCGAGGAGGGGTCCGTTGATCTGTCCCTTGACCAGATAGTCCGATGCCCCCGCGTGCATGGCCTCGACGTCCATCTCATAATCACCGAAACCGGTCAGGAAAATTACGGGCGTGCTCAAGCCTCTCCGGTTTATCTCTCTCAAAAGCTCAAGCCCGTTGTGGTCGCCGAGATAATAGTCGAGGAGAAAGACATCGTGACGATCTCCGTCAATCGCCTTCAATGCGTCCTCATAGGTGCGGACCCATTCGATATGATATTTGGTAGAGACGACCTTGGAGAGCAAACCCTTTACGAGAATATAATCGTCTTCATCGTCTTCGATAAGGAGGACCCTCACCTGCCGGCTTTTCATGCTCCTCACCTCTCTTATTTATCTGCCCCGTGTGATACCCGGGAGCTCCACGATCTCAAACCAGTATTTTCCAAGAGATTTGACCACTTCCACCAGACCGTCGAATGTCACCGGTTTGGTGATAAATGAATTGGCGCCGAGGTTATAGCTCCTCAGCACGTCTTCCTCGTCTTTTGACGTGGTCAGCACCACCACGGGTATTCCCATGAGCGCCGGATCGTTCTTGATCTCCTTCAACGCCTCCCGTCCGTCCTTTTTCGGCATGTTCAGATCGAGCAGGATCAGTCCCGGCCGGGGTGACTCCCCTTCCGCCTCATATTTATTCCTTCTATAAAGATAATCCATCAGCTCCTCGCCGTCGTTCACGAACCTGAGGTCGTTACAGAGCTTGCTCGCTTTAAAGGCTTTGCTGACCAGAAAGCAGTCATCCCCATCGTCATCGGCCATAAGAATGGTGATGGGCTTACAGACGCTGTCGCTCATTCCTTCCCTCCTTTGGGTTGTTTCACGGGAAGGGTCACCATAAAGGTCGATCCCTTTCCGGGTATGCTCTTGGCGGTTATTGTCCCGCCGTGGCGGTCTACAATTTTGCGGCATATGGCCAGGCCGATGCCGGTCCCTTCATAGGCGGTCCGTCCGTGCAGCCTCTGAAAAGGCGCAAAGATACGGTCCAGGTATTTCTCATCGAAGCCTATCCCGTTATCTTCGACAAAGATCGTGTACGAGCGCGCCCGCCCTCGCTTCTTCCCGCCGCTCCCATCCTGGGGCATCCCATATACTCTCACCGCCGGTCTTTCCTTGCCGTGAAATTTGAGGGCATTGCCGATTAGGTTCTGAAAGAGCTGACCCATCTGAGTGGAATCGGCATCTATGGTCCCCAGAGGGTCCACTTCCACGGTGCCTGCCGTTTCCCGTACCCGCTCCACGAGGTCGGCCAGTGCCGCATGCGCTACCTGGGTAAGATCGGTGGGTGAAAACGGTTTTGCCTTGGTGGTGACCCGCGAGTAATTGAGCAGGGCGCGGATAAGGCCCTCCATGCGGAAAGCCGCATTCTGCATTCTCTCGAGGTAGTCGATCTCTTCGGCATCGAGCCGCTCCCCACAGCTTATTCTCAACTGGTCCCCGAAGGCCCTGATCTTCCGGAGCGGCTCCTGCAGGTCGTGGGATGCCACAAAGGCGAAGTCCTGGAGCTCCCGGTTGCTCGCCTCCAGCTGGGCCGCATGCTTCCTCGTCTCCTCTTCAGCCGTTATGCGGTCCGTAATGTCGATATTTATCTCCAGGATTGATGAAGGAATATCCGACTCTCTCCGGAGTACCTGCCTGCTCAGCTCGATAAGAGTGGAGCCGTCCTTTCTCGTGTGAACGATCACTCCTTCCCACCGGCCCTCCCGTGTCAAATCGGCCATATGTTCTTCAAAGGTCAGGGGCCATTTTGTGTTGAGAAGGACGTGGGTGACCTGCCCGAGGGCTTCCTCCCTGGTCCAGCCGTACGCTTCTTCCGCTCCCTTATTCCAGAACACGGCCCTGCTTTCGAGATCTCGCACGATAATCGCCTCGTGGGACAGATCGATCAGATCCGCTTGCCGCCGCGCCTCCATAGTCCGCTCTTCGACGCGACGCTCCATCTCGTCCCGCGCCTCGCGCAGCGCCTCTTCGGCGAGCCTGCGGACCTCGACTTCCTGCTGCAGCCTCTCTTTCGACACGGTGATATCCTGCAGCCGCGCCGACATATTGTTAAACGCCTCCCCCAGTTTTCCCAATTCATCATGACCCATCGTCTCGAGCCTGTAGTCGAGATCCCCTGCGGCAATCCTCTGAGTCCCCCGTTTCAGTACATCGATGAAGCCGGCGATATTCCTCGTCAAGAAAACAGTGGTCAGAACCGCCGACAGGATAAGCAGGGAGGCCGAGGCGAGAACGAGAAGGAAGGACCTCAATCGCACGACGTCCATGCGGTGCGCGCTTGCCCGTCCGAGCTCCGATGCATCGTTGACCATCATTTCGGAGTGCGCCATGAGCTGCGCTGCGACACCCTCATTCAATTCATCATAAGGGGAGACTCCGCCCTTTGTGTCCCGCCGCCCGTCCTGGGTACCCTTGACCAATATGTCAAA
>DASXUJ010000038.1 GCA_036504895.1 Syntrophorhabdaceae bacterium | reverse complement strand
CGGGGATATACCGACCTACGATACCCCCGAGGAGGCCGTGAAGACCTATCTCTATATGTACAACTACTCCCGTAACCTCGAGCTTCTCTACGAGACGCCTTCCGAGCTCCCCCTTACCGAGGCGCCGCCGAAGAACCACCTCAAGGCATCGATCCGGCGTATCCTGAAAGAGGGGAGGACCATCCTCACGGAAGAAGAGTCGAAGGATTTCCTCAATATTTACGGTATACCAACCACGCTCCCTTATCTGGCCCGGGATGATAATGACGCGGTGCGCATTGCGACGAGGATCGGCTATCCGGTGGCGGTAAAAATCGTCTCGAAGGATATCATCCATAAAAGCGACGTGGGAGGCGTGCTCCTCAACGTGCGCTCGGAGACGGAATTACGCCGGGCCTACGCGAGGGTCTTTCAAAGGGTGGACCGTAAAGCCCCGCGGGCCGACCTGAAAGGGGCGAACGTGCAACGGATGATCGAGAAGATCGATTACGAGATCATACTCGGCTCAAAGAGGGATAAAGACTTCGGAACCGTCATTCTTTTCGGCATGGGGGGGATCGGCGCGGAGATATACAAGGATGTGGTGGTGGGCCTCCCACCGCTCAATCAGATTCTGGCCCGGCGCCTCATGGAAGAGACCGAGGTATATAAACTCCTCCACGGCTTTCGCGGCAAACCGCCTGCGGACCTGCACCAGCTCGAGCAGATACTCGTGAGCTTCTCCAACCTCGTCATAGATTTTCCTGAGATTGCGGAAATGGATATAAACCCGGTCGTCATATCGGGCGGCAAGGCCTTCGCGGTCGATGCGAGGATCATCCTCGACCCGGAATACTCGGAGCCGGCGGGTAGCTACTCTCATGTTATCATTACCCCCTATCCTACGCGCTATGTGAGCCGGTGGCATCTCCGGGACGGCACCGAAGTATTTCTCCGGCCCATACGCCCCGAAGATGAGCCCATGGAGCTGGGAATGCTCTCGACTCTCTCCGAAGAGACCATGAGGACAAGGTTCTTCACTCCTATCAAAGATATCACCCATGACATGCTCGTCCGCTTCTGCAATATCGATTACGATCGGGAGATGGCGATCGTGGCGGAGATTACGAAAGGCGACAAGCGACGGATCATAGGGATCGGGCGGCTCATCATGGACCTTGACCAGAGATCGGGCGAGTATGCCGTCCTCGTCCACGATGATTATCAGGGGCGAGGCCTCGGCTATAAGCTCATGGACATGATCATCGGCGTCGCACTCGATAAAAACCTCGACGAGGTGCATGGCCTTGTGCTGAAAGAGAATGAAAAATTTCTCTCCATGGTTACCCGGCTCGGTTTTACCATACTCGATACTCCCGAAGACGAGGCTGCCTGGCGCGTGCAACTGCCCCTCCGGTGATTTATGGGAGAAAAAAGGCCTCCTTCCTCCTCAACTCCCGGCAGCATACTTCCCACAGCAGAAAAGAGCACCCCAGGGTGGTGTGTCTATGTACTACGATGCCGGGGATACTACCTTTACACCGGTTCGACAAATAATCTGATCCGCCGGCTCGGGGAACACGAGAACGGTTCGGGCAGCAAATTCGTGAGATCGAGAAGGCCTTTCGAGCTCGTAAAAGTGATTCCCTGCAAAACGGAAACGGAAGCCCGCCGAATGGAGTACCTCCTGAAGAGGCTTAAAAGAAGAGCCAAGATAGAATTGCTCTGCCTGGAGGAGCCTTTTTCCGTTGATACCTGGCGTGAAGGGCTGCCTTGATCACCGGAAAATGCTTGACAGAACCGACGCCGCCGTGTCATGAGAATATAGTCTTTGCTGAGCGTACCGAATACTACTAATTTCAAAAGGGGTATTCTCATGGAATATAAATGGTTGCAGGAACCAGGCTTTGCCGTCTCGACGGTCGCGCTGGGCACCTGGGCTATCGGCGGAAGTCATTGGGACGGCTATGATGAGCCGGGGGCGGTTCGTGCCATAGAGGCGGCCCTTGAAAAAGGCATAAATTTTATCGATACGGCGCCGGTATACGGCGACGGCCATTCGGAGGAATTGATCGGTAAGGCGATCGGGGGGAAAAGGGACCGCATATTCCTCGCCACCAAATGCGGTCTCGACATATATGCCCACAAATACCGGCGCGATCTTTCACCCTCTTACCTGGAGATCGATCTTGCGGGGTCGCTCAAGAGGCTTCGCACCGATTATATCGACCTCTACCAATGCCATTGGCCCGACTCCCACACACCCATCGAGAAAACCATGGAGACCCTTTTGAAGTTCCGGGAGCAAGGGAAGATCAGGCACATCGGCGTCTCGAATTTTGACATTGCCCAACTTCGTGAGGCCGCTCAATATGCGCCACTCTTCTCCCTGCAGGTGCACTATTCCCTCCTCGAAAGGGATATCGAAAAGGAGGTCCTCCCCACATGCCTCGAGAAGGGGATCAATCTCCTCTCTTATGGTCCTCTCGGAGCGGGCATGCTTACCGGCAAATATGCCGAATGTCCCATTTTTTCAAAAGGAGACGCCCGCACCTTTTTCTACCGTTTTTTCAAACCCCGTTACTGGCAGCAAGTCTGCCGCCTTGTGGACGGAGTGCTTCTCCTCGCTCAATCAAAAGGGGTAAGCCCCGGCGCAGTCGCCATCTCCTGGGTCCTGCAGCAGGAGGGGGTGATGACGGCAATCGTGGGTGCCCGTTCACCCGGACAGGTTTTGGAGAATATCACGGACGTGCCCGTTGAGTTTTACGACAATGAAATTGCACTCCTCGACCGTCTCTCGCGAGAGGTATATGAGGAATAATTCCATTTCTAAGTCAAAGATGATCGAGGCGACGAGGAAGACGCGACGGAGGTGTACTGCCAGTACATCGAGGAGCAGATGACGAAGGCAACGAAGAGAGCGCTTTGAATTAAGAATGGAATAAGAGAAGCCCGCGATTAATAGTAAGGCAACTGCTCCTCAAAACCCCTGCCTCCCTTCCGGTACCAGGATATCACGTGTTTTATGGCTTCGACTGCCTTCGCTTTCGCCGCAAGATCGGAATTAAACCCCTGGTGTGGCTGAACATAGATATTGGCACTGCGGTCGAGGGACCTTTTCACCATGGTCCGTGCCGCCTCATGATCCAGGCCCGCCCTCTCCTCGTTCTGCACCAGGGCGGCAAATTCGGCCTCCTTCGTAAATACGTCGAGCCCGATTCCCGTTATTTTTCCTGCAAGGTATAGCTCCCACAGCCCCGCTTCCGGCGCGATCTCTCCTCTTGTGACGTTGATAAAGATAAGACCGTCTTTTGCGCGGGCCAGGTACTCTTTCGAAAAATAGCCCACGTTATAAAACCTGCTGGATTTATCCTTCGTAAGGTTCATGGCATTCACCACGATGTCGCTGCCGGAGACCGCTTCTTCCCTGGAGACGAATTTCATTTTTCTCCCATAGAGTCCGCTCAATTCCTCCTGCCTCACGTCAACACCCTGCACGGAAAGCCCGTTGGCTTCGGCGAGATCATATATCCTCTTGCCGATCTTACCCACTCCATAGACGGTCAGTATTTTGTGGGGACCCAGCTCCATGAAACCCCGTGACTCTTTTCTCTCGAATATTGCGGTATTCGCGGAGTAATGGTTCAGCTCCCCCGCGGCGGCATAAAGAAATTTCATCGCAGTTTGGGCCACCGCATTGACGCAGTATTCCCTGAGAGACGCGATGTTCGCCCTTCCCGTCAGGTGCTCGAAATGATCATATCCCGCGCTTCGGGTGACGATACTTTTTCCCCCGCCTTCGAGATACTCCTCCGGAAGAAGGGAATGGGTCTTCGTGGTGATGATTTCCGGCAGCCTGGCGCCGGGGTTATTCCTTAAATAATCCTGCACATTGAGGGGAGTGATAAACCACGTGTGGCCCTTGGGAAGCAGGCCTTCCTCCATGGCTTTGCATGTCTCATTTTCAAGGTGCTCCGCCTCCGGTCCGAGGGCCTCGAAATGTATGATCCCGTATCCGGCCTTATCTGTTTCCCTTTTCCCTGGTATCTTCAATGTCACCTCACGGGGGCGGTTTTACTGCCCTATTCAGACTCTTATTCTCCACCGAAAAGCAGCCATTTTTCAAGGAAAAAGAAGTATCCCGGCCACCCTGCCGCTCCCATTCCTTATCCCCCTTGGCATAACAGGCGTGATCGTCTATATTATGATATGTCTGTGGGTCTCATAATTTTCGACCTCGACGGCACCCTGATCGATTCTCTGGAAGATATTACGGGCGCCCTAAACGAGGCCCTCGAGTCTTTCCGCCTGCCGCCCCTGAAGGTGCCGGAGGTGGCGCCCATGATCGGCGAGGGCGCCCTCAAGCTTGTGCAGAGGGTCCTGAAGAAATATGGCGCTTCCCTTGACCCCGGTCCCATTGTCGCACGCTACACGGAAGCTTATGCCTCGCACCTCGCCGGAAGGACCACTCTTTACCCGGGGGCAAAAGAGATGCTCGAACAATTGGCCTCTTTCAAAAAGGCGCTGATCTCAAACAAATCGGAAGCCCTGTCCCGGGCCCTTCTCACGCACTTCGGGCTTTCCGGTTATTTTAATATATTGGTCGGCGCCGATACCATTCCCGAAAGGAAACCCTCCCCTGCGCCCCTCTTCCATGTCCTTTCCGCTCTCGCAGCTTCACCGAAAGAGACGATAATGGTCGGAGACAGCGAGGTCGATATATGGGCGGGTAAAGCCGCTTCCGTAAAGACCATCGCAGTCACCCATGGATACGGGTCGCCAGGATTCGAGAAAGAGGCGGATTTCGTTGTGGGAAGCCTGCTGCCCCTCGCACACCTGATAAAACAGATAGATTCGGCTCCTAACTCCCCAGCCCCAGGAGGAAGTTGAAGTCTTCTCTCGTGATCGATTTTCCGGCGCTTTCCTCAGGGGTATTCATAAGCGCGCGATAGAGGCCCAGCTTTCTCTGCTTCAGGGCCATCATCTTTTCTTCCACCGTATGACGCATGAGCAGTCGTGTGACTATCACTTTTTTCTTCTGGCCGATCCTGTGTGACCGGTCCGACGCCTGATTTTCCACGGCCGGGTTCCACCATGGATCCAAATGGAAGACATAGGAGGCCCTTGTGAGGTTCAATCCCTGTCCACCCGCCTTGAGGCTCAGAAGAAATACGGCGGGCGATTCGCAGCCTTGAAAGCCCTCTACGATCTCCCTTCTCTTCATTACCGGCGTGGAACCGTCGAGCCTGAAAATCCGGAATTCCCTCGACCTCAATTCTTTTTCCACAAGATCGAGAAAAGAGGTAAATTGGGAGAAAACCAGGGAGCTGTGGGATTCACTGCATAACTGCTCCAGTTTATCCCTCAGGAATTCTATTTTCGGCGATACTTCAATTTGATCGGTAATGAGAAGCTGAGGGGTGAGACATATCTGGCGGAGCTTCATAATGGCGGTCAGGGCAATTATTTTGGCCTGAGCCGCCGTATTTTTATTGTAGGCATTATCAATGGTGGATCTCACTTCATCCACGGTGCGGGTATAGAATTTCTTTTGACGCTCCGTAAGCTCGAGGAATACGTCATTCTCGATCTTCGGCGGAAGCTCTTTCAGTATCCGCTCCTTTGTCCTGCGCAATATGAAGGGCTTGCTCTTTTCGGCGACCGCGGGAAGAAAGGTGGCCATCTCATGCTTCGCTTTTCCCTGAAACTCCCGGTAGTCTCCAAGCAGGCCGGGGAGGACGAGGTCCATGATCGAGAAATACTCTCCCATATGATTTTCCACGGGCGTGCCCGTAAGGGCCAGTTTAAACCAGCCCTTCAACTGTCGGACCGCCCCGGTGGTGCCTGCCACTATATTCTTGATGGCCTGCGCCTCATCAAAGATAATGGCCCCGAAAGCCATCTCCTTTAATTTACCGATATCCCGCCGTACGAGGCCGTAGCTCGTGAGCACCACGTCATAGCCCTCCAACGTGCTGGAGCGGTCTTTCCCGCGATAGACATAGACCTTGAGGCCGGGACAGAACCTTTCTATCTCCTGCTCCCAGTTAAAAAGAAGACTCGGCGGCATCACCACGAGAGAAGGTCTTTTCGCGCCGGGGCCGCAGGAAATTTTACCTTCCTTTATGGCCGCTAAAAGGGCGAGGGCCTGAAGCGTCTTCCCCAGCCCCATATCGTCCGCAAGGCATGCACCGAACTTGTGCTCATACAGGAAAGAGAGCCATGAATATCCCTCGTGCTGGTATGGTCTCAGCTCTCCCACGAGAGTCTCCGGCACGGGCTTCTTCTCGAGCTTATCGAACTGGGTGAGACGGGTCACCAACTCCTCGTCCCCCGGAGCAAGGCGAACGGTAATGCCCCTCTTTCTCAGG